>JAIRLG010000053.1 GCA_031259625.1 Puniceicoccales bacterium | reverse complement strand
CCCTATCTAGCTAGGGCAACGGGCCATCACGTCCTGGTCATCGCCTTCGCGGAGGACGGTCATTCGATTACCTTCAACGTATCTTTGGCGGATGGCCGGCGGGTGGATATCCGAGACATCGGCTCCCTCAGGGAGTATATTCGAGCGAATCCCGGTTTCATCAAGATGTTCCACAGCGGTAATCACTACCAGGCCATCATCCGCTTCCGCTAGGAGACGGAACAAGCAAAGGTTCCGTAGGGGGTGACGAGACCCTTCCCCTCAGAGGGCCTTAGGCCGGGAGGGAGGAAGGGCCATGGCAAGGCTGCGGCTGTATTCCCCCTCCGGCAGGACCATGTGGGAGGGATAGGGCCAGTTGCGCACGCGGATCACCTGATCGCTGGCGGGAAATTTGAAATTCCTCCGGCTCTGGAACTGGAGGTGCAATGGAGCCTCCAGCTGGGCGATGTGATTGGCCAGAGAAAGGGCCTTGAGCTCCACCTCCTGCAAATCCTGTTCCAGGGAATGGAGGTGCAGCGCGTGGGCCGCGATCTTCTGCCGCAGAAAGACCATCGATAGGCCGAGGCAGGCGAACAGCACCGCTCCCAGCAGGAGCACGGAGAACAGGGATTTAAAAAAATCCTGACGATAGGTTTTCATTTTCATAATTGGTTACAGTTTCAGTGTTAAATTTTTTTGCCCCCGGCTCATTTTTCATCCTTGGTTTACAGCTCCGGTGTTAAAATTTTTCCAATGCCCTCAATTTGTTTCCATCCTTGGTCTACGGCTCTGATGCTAAATTCTCTCCAATGCCCTCAGCTTGGCCGAGCGCGAGCGCGGGTTTCTCGCCACTTCTTCCCGCGAAGGGCGAAGGGATTTCTTCGTCAGCAGAAGGGCCTCCGCTTTTAAAGGCGCCTCCGCAGGACTTTCGGAGCGCGATTCGGTGGCTTTTTCCCGAAAAAAGTTTTTGACGATGCGGTCCTCCAGGGAGTGAAAGCTGAGGACCACCAGGCGTCCGCCGGCCCTGAGCCTTTGGAAGACCTTCGGGAGGGCTTCTTGCAGCTCCGATAACTCCCGATTCACCGCGATGCGAATGCCCTGGAAGGTCTTGGTCGCCGGATGGATTCTCCCAAAGCGCTCCCGTAGGGGGTAGCAGGAGATCACCAATTCGGCCAAAAGATCCGATCTCTCCACCGCCGGCCTCCCCCGATGGGAGAGGATTTTGCCCACGATGGACTTCCAGTGCCGCTCTTCACCGAAATCGCGGATGGCTTCGACGAGCTGCTCCCGGGAAGCGGTGGCGAGAAAATCGGCGGCCGACGGCTCCGTGTTCGGATCCATCCGCATGTCCAGAAGGGTCGAATGGCGGAAGGAAAACCCGCGTCGGGGATCGTCGAGCTGCAGCGACGAGAGGCCGAGATCCATCAGCACCCCGTCATAGGTCATCGGCGGCAGCGCATCGACCGTCGAGAAGTTCCGGCGCTGGAAGTGGAAGCGACCCGGATAGGCCTTTGCCAATGACAAGGCCCTCGCCTCGGCCTCGGGATCCCGATCCATCGCCCAGAGCTCATTGGCCGCATGGGCCTCCAGAATGGCCCTCGCATGACCGCCAGCCCCAAAGCTCATGTCCAGAAACACACCGGCCTGCTCCGGGCGCAGAAATTCACAGACCTCCGACCGCATCACCGGAACGTGCTCCAGCGCCCTTTCAACTGGACTTGTCACGTTCATTCCACCTACCACGCCCATTCCCACTGGACTTGCCGTACTCATAGCCCTATGGATTTCAAAATGAGGCTCATCTCGTCCTCCTGGGTGATCGGCCGCTGCAAATAGGCCCTGAACTTCTCGGGATTCCAGATGTGGAAGGTCGTGTAACTCCCCACCATGAGCACATCGCCGTGGATCTCGGCGTGGCGCACCAGGCGCTCCTCCAGCTTCATCCGCCCCTTGGCATCGCAGTCGAAGGTATCGGCCTGGGAAAACAGCCTGGCCAGGGCCTGCTGTCCCACCTGATCCCCCAGGCTCACATTGGAAACCTTTTCCTCCAGACGGGCGATCATTTTGGGGGGATAGACTGTAATGCAGCCGACGGGATTCGGCAGGGCCAGGAAGGAGGGCATTTCCCTTTCATCCGCCGGGCGCCACTTCAGGGGTAGGCTCAGGCGGCACTTGTCGTCCAGAGAACGCTCGAATTCACCGACATAGAAGCTCTTGGCCAAGAGAAACATCGCTGCGCAATTTTATCCCACAGCGGAACAAAATTTCCCAAAACTTCCCACAGTCAATTTTTTTATGAAAAAAGAGGAAGGTAGAACGAAAGCTTTTAGGCTCCTATTAGTATTTCCTAATGGAGACTATAACTTTTTCCCCACATCCCTACGCTCCGGGAGGAAAAAGGGGAATTCTCGGCTTCGAGAAGGAAATTTGCGGATTTGGGAGGGAAATCTTCGTCTTCGGGAGCGAGATTTCCGGATTCGGGAGGGAAAATTTCGACCTCAGCGAAATGCTTTCCGCAGCCGATGGAGGCTTTTTTCCAGCACTTCCAGTTCGTCCAGGCGATTGTAGGGAGCCCAGGAAACCCGTACAGTTGCGGGAACGCCCAGCGCGGCCATGAGCGGCTGGGCACAGTGATGGCCCGCCCGAACGGCGATGCCGTCCTCGTTGAGCCAGGTCGCGATGTCGTGGGGATGGATGCCCTCCATCGTAAAGGACAAAATACCGGCATGGAATTCGGGTACGGGAGACAGCCGCAGTCCCGGAATGCCCCGCAGGCGCTCCTGCGCTTCGGAGGACCATTGCTTTTCATGCTCCCCGACCCCGTCGCCGAGCTCCGCCCGCAGGAAATCGATGGCGGCGGCGAAACCGATGGCCCCCAGGATGTTGGGCGTGCCGGCCTCGAAGCGCTCCGGAGGATGTCTGAAATCACTCCTCTCCGCCGTGACTGCTTCGACCATCCCGCCGCCCAGCTGATAGGCTTCCAGCTTCGACAGCAGTGAGGATTTGACGAAGAGAAGGCCGATGCCGGTCGGGCCGAAGGCCTTATGGGCGGAGCTCGCGAAGGCGTCGCAGTCCCAGGCCCGCAGATCGACCGGGCCGTGGAGCAGGCTCTGGGCCCCATCGACGAGCACCTTCGTCCCGTTGGCATGGGCGAGTCGGCAGATGGCGGAAATGTCGCGCTCCTCCCCCAGAACGTTGGTGATGTGGGCCAGGGCCAGGAGTTTTACCCCTGGATGTAAATGGCGTTCCAAGGCCTCGTGAAAGGCCCCACGTGAGGGGCAGAGCTTCAAAATGCGCAGGGAGGCGTCCCGCTGCCGGCAGAGGCGCTGCCAGGGGAGGAAATTGGAATGGTGCTCCTGCGCCGTGGTCAGGACCTCCTCGCCGGGACGGAGTTGATCCGGAGCCCAGCAGCTGGCCAGGAGGTTGAGGCTCTCCGTCGTCCCCCGGGTGAAGATCAGCTCCTCATGGCGGACGTGCAGGTAATCGGCCAGGGTCTGGCGGGCCCGGTGATAGGCCGCATCAGCCTGTTCCGCCAGATGGTGGATGCCCCGGTGGACATTGGCGTGGCGGTACATCCCGTGCTCCAGCATGGCCGACAGGACGGGCCGCGGCATCTGGGTGGTCGCAGCGTTGTCCAGGTAGATCAACGGCTTTCCGTTGGGCAGTTTTGTGCCCAAAATCGGAAAATGCGCACGGAATTGATCGAGCACGGTCCCAGCCATCGCGGAAAGCAGCTATCAAAGGCGGCGATCTGCAAAATTCAACGGAAGAATTTTTACCCAGCGGGTCTCTCCTGCCCCGGCGGGTTGTCCCGGCTGTCTTTGGATCCCGGAGGGATCGGCCCGCTCCGCGGGCCACAAGAGGCGAAAAAGAAAAAAATTTCTTTTTCGCCTCTTGCAAAGACAGCCGGGAAACACGCCGCCGAATATCCCGGTGAACTCAGGCTGCCGATTGAAAACAGCTAGAGGCCGAAGACATCTTCTAGGGAGTAAAGACCAGGGTCTTTTCCCAAGAGCCATCGGGCGGCATGGAGCGCCCCGCGGGCGAAGATCCGGCGATTTTCCGCCTGGTGGATCAGGCGCAAATTCTCCCCCTCACCGGCAAAGATCACCTGGTGCTCCCCCGCGAAAGAGCCGAGCCGCAGGGAATGAAGGCCGACGTCGACGGGATTCTGGCTTTGGGATTCGCCCTCTCTGCTCCTGGCCCTTAAAATCTCCTGCCGGAGCGACTGGGCCGTTCCGCTGGGCCGGTCGCGCTTGTGGTGATGGTGGATTTCTATAATTTCCGTCTCGAAGGAGGCGGGCAGTTTCGCGGCCAAGAGGCGGACGCAGGCCCGCAAAAGCGCCACCCCCAGCGAAAAATTGCTGGCCAACAGGCAAGCCCTCCGCTCGGCGCAGGAGCGCAGGTTTTGGACCGTCTCCGGCGAAAGCCCCGTCGTCCCGACGAGCAGGGGAGGAGCCTGGGGAGTTTTTTCCCCAAGCTCCTGGATGAGCGAATGGGTGACTGCCTCGTGGCTGAAATCCATGAGGACGGAAGCCTGGGGCATCTGTATTTCCGGCACCCGGAGCCGGGGCCGAGTGGCACAGACCTGCACCGACAGGCCTTCCTCTGCGGCCAAGGCCTGAATACAGCGGCCCATGCGTCCCGACGCGCCCACGAGAACGATATTTTCAAGCTCAGCCATGGGAGAATTTCTCAATTCTGAAAATTTTCATCGCAATCTCCTGAATTTTCGGCTCCGCCGGCGATCCGCGCTGGGCTCCGCCCAGCGCCTGCTGCGCGGAGCGCAGCAGCAAAACTTAAAAGTTTTGGGATCGCCGGCAAGAAAGACACCATGCTGGAAAATTTCATTCCCAGAGACAAGCAAAGGTTTTCAGGCAGCGCTGCCGAAGAACCGCCTCCTCGATGGGCAGAACGGCCAGCGGCCTCCGGCAACGTTTTGGAGAAGAACGCGAAGCCGGCCACAGGCCCAAAATTCCACCGGTAATCCTTTTTTCAAAGACGTCCCAGAACTTCCGAAAGGCGGGATCTCCTTCCAGCGTCTCCAGGCAGACGGCCTCCGCTTCCTCTTCCCCAACGGGCGCATCCGGCCTCAGTACCCACAGGTAGATGTTTTTCCAGCCACTGCTCCGAAGCGCCAAGCCGTAGAGGAGCAATTGCAGGCCTTGGGCTGAAACCAGCGCCTGGCCGGCCGTGTTGAAGCGATGCCAGGCTCGGCGCGTCAGGGGCCTATCCCCACCGGTCTTGTAGTCCACGATCCAATTCTGCGTCCCCCGCTCCAGACACAGGTCGATGCGGCCGCTCAGGGCCAGGGTATGGCCGGAGGCGAAGGAGAGGTGACTGCCCTCGGGCAGCGCAAATTCACTCCGAAAGGGACAGGATTTCCCCCACTGGGCCACACGCCGAAACAATCGCTGTGCCAGGGCCAGGGCCTCCCGCCATAGCATTTCCCAGACAAGAGGAATTTTCCGGCCACGCTTGGCAAAAAAGGCCTCGGTATTTTTCCAAAAGCGTTCCGCCCGCGTTTGGATAAGGGCGCAGCCCTCTGCCGCTTCGGGCAAGCTCACCGCGCCTTCGGAGGCCTCGGGGAAGTGCAGAAAATCGTGCACCCAGGTTCCCAAGGCCACTCTCCGCCAGTCCGATCCGGAAAAATCCCAAAAATCTCCCTGTCCCAGCAGATGCCGATACCAGGCCTCTTCCGGATGGCGCAGGAGGGCTTCCCAGGTTTTACAGGAAAAGGCAAAGCATTCCCCCAGCGGCGCTCCCAGGCCGTAATCCCAATCCCCGAACGGCACCCGCGGATCCCGCCGCGCCCGATGAATTTTTTTCAGTTCGCCCAAAGGCCCCGGCGCGGTGGAAAGATAATCCGGCAGGGGAAAGGACAGGGCATTGCTCTCCAGAGGCCCAGAAGCGCCGTCCAGAGGTTTGGAAGCGGCACCATCCGACTGAGTTGGATTTGGGGATGAGGATATGGCTGGCGCTGAAGAGCCAACATTTCCTTTCTCTTGGGAAAGGCTGAAGGAATAATCATTCGCCCGAGAATAAGTCGGATTTGGGGATGAAGACACGGCCGGTGCTGAAGAGACGATGTCCCCATCCACTTGGGAAACGCTGAAGAAATAAGCATTCGCCCTGGAAAATTTCCGCCGGATTTTTTTCAGATTGAGGGCCAGGAAATCCTCCTGTTCGCGATGCCC
>JAIRLG010000044.1 GCA_031259625.1 Puniceicoccales bacterium | reverse complement strand
CCGAACCTTCTACACGGTCTTCCAATGATTGATGTGAAGCTGGAGGCGATGTATCCTCAGTACCACTTGGCGGTCTTGGATGAAGTTCTGCGGCAACTCGCATAGGATTCGATGGCTGTCCTGATCTCCGTACCGGATGAACGGGCGGAGGCTTATTGCCAGAATCAACAAATATAGGTTTATCTCCCATCCCACCTCTCCTAGTTATAAATAATACATCACCATCGCCTTGGCGCAAGTTTTCACTTGCTTGAAAGAGTACCTTCCTCTGCAATTGAAACCCAAAACAAGGCCAGGATGCCGTAGTCGGGGCCGGTTCCTTACCTCTAGCCTTCACAGGTGGGTACCGAATCGCAACCTTTTGCCTTCCGGACGTGATGCCGGCCTGGCAGCCAGAGACGAGTCCTGGTCCCCGAGAGTATTTTAGGAATGAAACATGTTGGCCCTTCCTACGTACACCCCAGCGCCGAGTATTCTAGGTAAAATCTCGGGACAAATCCAGCTCTTTTTGGAAAAAGATTGCCAGCCGTGTCCGGTTCTGGAGATTCCTTCCCATTCAGCTTTTAGCTCTGGAGAGTCACCATGTTCAGCCAGCTCTTTCGCTTCTTTTCCGGTCGGCACTACCGCAAGTTCTGCAAGCAATGCCAGCCGAGAGTCCAGGCGATCCATCGCTTCGAGGAGCAGTACCAGTCCCTCACGGACGAGGAGCTCATGGCCAAGACCCAGGAATTCATGGAGCGCCACCGGAAGGGTGAGTCGCTCGATAAACTGCTGCCCGAAGCCTTTGCCGCCGTAAAAAATGCGGCCCGACGGCTCTACGGCAAGCCCATCATCGTCTGCGAGCACGAGATCACTTGGGACATGATCCACTACGATGTGCAGCTCCTGGGCGGCATCGCGCTGCACGAGAACAAGATCGCCGAAATGGCCACCGGTGAGGGGAAAACTTTAGTCGCCACCCTGCCGCTCTACCTGAACAGCTTGACGGGGAAGAACTGCCAGCTGGCCACCGTGAACGATTACCTGGCCAAGCGCGACTCCGAGTGGATGGGCTACCTCTTCAAAAGCCTCGGCCTGACGGTGGGCTGCATCCAGAATGGGATGAATTCCCTGGAGCGGCAGCAGGCCTACGCCTGTTCCATCACCTACGGCACTTCCTCCGAGTTCGGCTTCGACTACCTGCGGGACAATGGCATGACCCACCGGGCCGAAGACCAGGTGCAGCGCGACCACTACTACTGCATCGTGGATGAAATCGACTCCATCCTGATCGACGAAGCCCGCACGCCCTTGATCATCTCCGGTCTGGCCGAGGAGCAGAACGAGGCGCCCTTCCGCGAACTGAAGCCGATGGTGGAGCAGCTCGTCGCCCAGCAGACCCGGCTCTGCAACCAGCTGGTCGAGGAGGCCAAGGATCGCCTGGAGGCCAATGCCCAGGACGAGGAGGCCTATGAGCGACTCTGGAAGGTCAAGCACGGCATGCCCAAGAACCGCCAGTTCCTGCGGCTCCTGGAAAACGGGACTTTCCGGAAGCAGTTCGACAAATTCGACCTGGAGCTGGGCAGCGAGGTCAACCGCGAGAAGCGCTTCGAGATGAAAGAGGCCCTCTTCTTCTCCATCGACGAGCACAACAACCAGTCAGATCTCTCCGAAAAGGGGCGCCAGACGCTCTACCCGCAGGATCCCAATGCCTTCGTCATCCCCGACCTGCCGGCCATTTTTTCCGACATCGACGGAAATCCCTCGCTGGACGGGGAGGCTCGCCAGAAGCAGAAACAGGTGGCCGAGGAGGAGTTCGTCGTCAAGAGCGAGCGCATCCACTGCCTGCAGCAATTGCTCCGGGCCTACAGCCTCTTCAACCGCGACGAGAACTACGTCGTCCAGGATGGGAAAGTGGTCATCGTCGATGAGAATACCGGCCGGGCCTTGCCGGGCCGGCGCTGGAACGAGGGTCTACACCAGGCGGTCGAAGCCAAGGAAAACCTGAAGATCGAAGGCGAGTCCAAGACCTACGCCACCATTACGATTCAGAATTATTTTCGGATGTACCAGAAGCTCGCCGGCATGACCGGTACGGCGGAAACCGAGGCACAGGAGTTCTTCGACATCTACAAGCTCTCGGTCATGGCCATCCCGACCAACCGGCCCTGCATACGGGAAGACCGCAACGATACCATCTACAAGACACGGCGGGAGAAGTACCACGCCATCATCGAGGAGGTCAAGGAGGCCCACGGGCGTGGCCAGCCGATCCTGCTCGGTACTGCCTCCGTCGAGGCCTCAGAATTGCTCAGCCGCATGCTCAAGCACGAGCGCATCCCCCACACCGTGCTGAACGCGAAATTCCACGAGCAGGAGGCCAATATCGTCGCCGCTGCGGGGCAGAAGGGAGCGGTGACCATCGCCACCAACATGGCCGGCCGCGGCACCGACATCCGTTTGGGCGAAGGAGTGGCTGCCTGCGGCGGGCTTATGGTCATCGGCTCGGAGCGCCACGAGTCGCGCCGCGTCGACCGACAGCTGCGCGGCCGCTGCGCCCGCCAGGGCGACCCTGGGGTTTCCAAGTTCTTCGTCTCGCTGGAGGATGACCTGATGCGGCTCTTCGCCGGCAACGGCCCCGTCGCCCATATCCTCGACCGCAGCTTCAAGGAGGGCGAAGTGCTGGAGCACCCGCTTCTGAACCGCTCCATCGAATCGGCCCAGAAGAAAATCGAGGCCTTCAACTACTCCCAACGCCGTCGCCTGCTGCAGTACGACGATGTGCTCAACCGGCAGCGCAGCATCATCTACGAGCTCCGGAACCGCGTCCTGCAGGAGCCTTCGAGCTGCGAATTGATCTTCGAGTTCATCGAGGAGGAGCTCCGGCGGCAGCTGGACGGCATCGGAGAGGGGCGGGAGGACCCGGCGCTGGAAAATTTTCTCTACTGGGTCAATGTCCACTTCCCCATCGGCCTGAAGCGGGAAGCCCTCGAGGCTCTGCCGGACAACGAGGCCATCGGGCACCACGTCCTGGAGGCCATCCGCGAGGCCTACCGGATCAAGGCGGAGATGGAGGTCTCGCCCGAAGCCCTGCCCTTCCTGGAGCAGCACGTGCTCCTGCAGTCCATCGACCACCACTGGCAGAACCATTTGACGGAGATGGAGGAATTGCGCCGCAGCGTCATGCTGCGCGGCTATGGCCAGAAGGATCCGCTGAATGAGTACAAGAATGAAGCCTATCATTTCTTCGAAAACTTGCTGGGCCAAATCCGCCAAGAGGTCTGCAAGCGGCTTTTCCGCACCGCCACGCACGTGGACTATTTACAGGGCATGTTGGACCGCCTCTCCCGTCGTCCGTCGGTGTCCGGCGCCGGCAGTCCTGCTGACCGGGAGGAGAGCGGGGAGGGCAGGAGACTCGAAACCCGGGCGGAGAGGAGTCCCGTCCGCCCGCCTCAGGAGGAGAAAATCGTCCAGCGGGCCCTGGAGTCGGTCGCCCAGGTGCGCTCGCTGCACGACAGGAGTGTCGGGCGCAACGAGGCCTGTCCCTGCGGCAGCGGGAAGAAGTACAAGAAGTGCTGCGGGCGCCATGGGTAGGACTTTTCTCGTCTTCACTCCTTGCCAGAACCCCTCGTCGGGCCTATAAGAATTTCTCATGGGAAAATCACTGCGCAGCTGTTCCTTCTGCGGCAAGGATGAGTTCTCGGTGCGCAAGCTCATCGCCGGCCCGGGCCAGGCCCACATCTGCGACGCCTGTGTCGGCCTCTGCGCGGAGGCCCTGGGCCAGGAGTTCCCGGAATTCCGCCGCCGCGATCCGACGGTGCTGGAGGACTTGCCGGAGGGGGAGGAAGGTGGGATGCTCCCTCCCACCGCAGCGGTGCCGAAGCCCCTGGTCCTGAAGGCCCTCTCGCCCAGCGGACTCAAGGCCCGGCTGGACGAGTACGTCATCGGTCAGGAGATGACCAAGAAAACCCTCGCCGTCGCGGTGCACAACCACTACAAGCGCCTCGTGGCCGAGGGCATCTGCCTCTCGGAATACCCCTTGGCGAGCCTCGAGGATGAGGCGCTGAAGGAGGTCGAAATCGAGAAGAGCAACATCCTGCTCATCGGCCCCACCGGCAGTGGCAAGACCTTCCTGGCCCGAACCCTGGCCCGAATCCTGGAGGTGCCCTTTGCCATCGCCGATGCCACGACTTTGACGGAAGCGGGCTACGTGGGCGAGGACGTGGAGAGCATCATCCTGCGCCTGCTGCAGGCGGCGGATTACGACGTGAAGCGGGCGGAGTGCGGCATCGTCTACATCGACGAGATCGACAAGATCGGGCGCAAGACGGACAACGTGTCGATTTCCCGGGATGTTTCCGGCGAGGGCGTGCAGCAGGCCCTGCTGAAAATCCTGGAGGGGACGGACTGCCATGTGCCGCCCAAAGGCGGCCGGAAGCATCCGGAACAGGAGTACGTGCGCATCCGCACCGACCACATCCTCTTCATCTGCGGCGGGGCCTTCGTCGGCCTGGATAAGATCGTCTCCGAGCGCGTCGGCCGTAAGGCGATGGGCTTCGGTGCCCGAAAGCGGGGAGCGGGCGATGAGGTTCGGGAGAAAAATCCCCTGGCCGAGACCCAGCCCGCCGACCTCATCCGCTTCGGCCTGATCCCGGAATTCGTCGGGCGCCTGCCCGTGGTCACCGTCCTGGCCGAGCTGGGGGAGGAGGATTTTAAGCACATCCTCTCCGAACCGAAAAATGCGCTGATCCGGCAGTATACCAAATTATTGGCGCTGGAGGGAACGGCCCTCTACTTCGAGCCGGAGGCGATCCAGGCCATCGTCGAGCGGGCGCTGTCCTCGAAAACCGGTGCCCGGGCGCTGCGCTCCATCCTGGAAAGCGTGATGTTCGAGACCATGTACCGCCTGCCGGCCAATGGAAAGGCCGGCGAAAGCCCGAACCGCGTCACCATCACCCGGGCCACCGTCGAGGAGCAGCTGAAGGCCAGTGCCGCCTAAGGAGCCTGAAGCGGGAAGCGGCGGAAACCGGCCCCGTTCAGCAGGGCCTGTGTCTTGCCACCGGAGGCGCTTTTCCGGCCACGTACCCCGTCTTGTCCCTCCCGCGCGATGGCCGGTCGAAGCCCCCTTCCGCCGGAAGGGGGCTCCGACCTGGGCGCCGGCGCGGCGCGCCGGCGCCGACTTTGCTCCGCAAAGGGCCATCGCGCGCGGCCCTGAACCCCAGAATTTCCCTTTGGCTCACCCCTAGGACTTCCCTCTGGTTCAACCTCAGAACTTCCTTTCGACCCTTCTTCTCGGCTGAAGAGAAGGGCGATCTCTTTTTCGTCCAGGAGGCGGAGCTGGCCCGGGGCCAGGCCCCGCAGCCCGAGCCGGCCGATGCGGACGCGCTTCAGGCGATGGACCCGATGGCCCAGCGCCTCCAGCAGGCGCCGGATCTCGCGCTTCCGCCCCTGTCCCAGCTGGATTTCCAGACGGCGCTGCGGCCCGGGATCGGCCGAGGGCAGAAAGCGGGCCCGTTCGGCCAACAACTTCTCGCCATCGTCCACAATGCCCAGCAACAGGCGCTTCAGATCCTCAGGCTCCAGGGCCCGCTGTAGAGTGACGTGGTAGACCTTGGGAACACGGGCGCTCGGATGGCTCACCCGCTGGACGAAGGCCCCGTCATTCGTCAGCAGCAGCATGCCCTGGCTCTCCTTATCCAGCCGTCCGCAGAAGAAAAAGCGCTCCCGTTGGTATTTCGGCGGGAGAAAATCGAAAACCGTCTTCTGGGGGAAGCGGGGATCGCCGTGGGTGCAGACCACGCCCCGTGGCTTGTGGAGGAGGAAGACCCATCGCCGCCGAAGGGGGGCCGGAACGGGCCTCCCGTCCACCGAAACCCGATCCCGGCCGGCCAGAACGGATTGGCCCAATAGGGCCGTATTCCCGTTGACCCTGACCCGCCCCTCCCGGATCAGGGCCTCCCCCTGCCGCCGCGAGCCCACACCGGCCCGGGCGAGGAATTTCTGCAGGCGTTCCGGTTCCCCCTCCATCGAAAGAAATTTTGACAGGAAATCAGACCGGCCGCTTCCCGAAACCGGATTCCGGCTCCACGCTCTCGATGCAGACCCTTTTTCCCCGGGATTTCTCGCCAGAGCCGACACCCGATTTCGGTTCTAGGCCCTCGATAGAAACCCTTTTCTCCCGAGATTTCTCACCGGAAAGCAGGCGGATGGCGCGCTTGGGAACGCCGAAGTGTTTGGCCAAAAGCTCGATGACGGCCCGATTGGCCCGTCCCTCCTCCGGAGGGGCCTGAACCTTGAGCTTCAGCATACCTCCTGCCCCGCTCAGCACCTGATTGCGGGACGCATTCGGGATCACTTGGAGGGAAAAATCGCCCATCGATGGCTTGACTTACGAAAAATAAAAATTTCCCTCCGGCGTCAATATGTTCTCGCTCTCGCAATTCTTCTTCCGGGATAATCTCTCGAAATTCATCCTGCGCGCCACGGTGGGGACACTGCTGGCGGCCCAGGGCATTCTGGCCTTCGCCCATCCGGAGGCGCTGCGGCAGCTGGCGAGCGCGGCGAGTTTTCTCTTCGGCTGCGAGGGCCAGTCCTGTGTCGGGGCCCTGGGCGGCAGCGTCGCGGCCCTGATGACCCTGGGCGGCTTCTGTGTCCTGGTGGGGTTTTATTTCCGCAGCGCCTGCGCGGTGCTCTTCTTCATCGCCCTTTCCCAGGTTCTCTTCCTGCGGAACAGTAGCGGCCTTCCCTACACCGATCCCAATGTGCTCTACCACATCGTCCTTTCCGGTGTCGCCCTTTCCTCCCTCTACACTTCCCCAGGCCGCTGGAGCGCCGATGGCGAAGGGACTTCCTCCAGTAAGCCCAAGGCCTAGGGAAGCGAGTTCCCTCCTCGGGCGCAGCTCCGTCTTTAGGGAGGCGGATTTCCCTCGATAGTTTAATCCACCTCCTCTTCACAGGGGAGTTCTCTAGAGAATAAATTCTCCGGCCAACCACCCCGATTTCCAGGGAAGAGGGAGAGAAAAACTTCGCGAGGAGAAAAAAGCCTCGCCGGTACGAAGGAAAAGAGCCCCTCTGGTGCTCGGGGAGGGATTTGAACCCTCACGCCTTGCGGCACCAGATCCTAAGTCTGGCGTGTCTGCCGATTCCACCACCTGAGCTTCGGGCAAGGGCGGAAGGGAATTCCCTCGGCCTCCCTTGTCAACGTTATTAGCGGCCCCAGAGGGCGGAGTAGGGGGCCGGAAGGTAGGGTTTGGGCTCTTGGGTGCTACTCCCCCACCGGCGGCGGTTTGGGATGGCGGGCTTCGCCGCCTTGGGAGCCCTCCGGGCTCCGGCCCGCTGCGCGGGCCCCGCGGGAGGGAAAGGAAAAGCCTTTCCTTTCCCTCCCGCCAAGGCGGCGAAGGGGAAAGCTCCCATGCTCGGGACATTCTGCCAAAAGCCGGAAGAATTTCCGCATCCCCGGGATATCCTGCAAAAACCGGGAGGTGTGCACCCCCTAAAAGCCGGCCGGCTCTCCATCCGCCAGCACCATTTTGCCATTGACGGAGGAGGGCCGATGGCCACTTCTAGCGCCCGCTATTCGCGAGCGTAACTCAATTGGCAGAGTGCCACCTTGCCAAGGTGGATGTTGAGAGTTCGAACCTCTTCGCTCGCACCAAGG
>JAIRLG010000038.1 GCA_031259625.1 Puniceicoccales bacterium | reverse complement strand
TCCTTCGCCGCAGGGGCGAGATTACGGAGATGAAGGGGATTCGCGGCAGGGGATTTCCGCCAGGCAGTCGATAGCCCCCGCGGGCAGTGCGCCCGTGATGTGGGATACCCAGGAGGGGGCTCGTTTGCCGGGATTGGATCCACCGCGGAGTTCACGGAGGAGAACCGAGGATCTACGGCGCCAGAGGCCACGCAGAAGTGTACTGGTGTTGGATCGGGACGGATCCGAAGAAGAGCGACAGCTTACCGAAGTATTTCCCAGATACCAGCCGGGAAGAGTAAAATATGCAGAGGACTCGCGATCGGGTTATCCTTCGGAGGGAGCTTTGCGCACGGGTGTGCGTACATTTTCTTCCCTAAAAGAAGCGGAGGAGCAGCAGCGACCATCACTTGGTTCTTCTCCTCCCTCTGAGCCGCTGTTTGGGTCTATGTCCAAGGCTCAGGACGATCCGGGGCGGGAAGAGCCTCCGATGCCAGAGCTGGCGCGAAAATCGCGAAGACAGACGCGAAGGGTGCAGCGAGCTCCCCGAGTGGCCTTCAGCTTCGAATCATCGCCGAAAAACGTGCCACATCCTGACAGCAGGACAGAGGGCAGAAGATTGAGCCGGAAAAGCATCTATACAAAAGCCTTTTGGGATCGATTGAAACCCGTCCTCATCCAGACCACTCAGCAATGTATGATAAATGGCTTCTCCGGGTTAATCGATGTCATCGTCAATAAAATCGAAAGCGAAGGAGGATTGAAGGAGTTATCCCGGGGAGAATTTTTAATCGCCCATCTCAAACATGAAGAGACCTTCGCCTATGTCCGCCGCATGGATCAGCCCGCAAGTGAGCAAATGGCGCTCTATACCTATGCCGACGCCACATTGGCCTCGGATGATGGCTGGTTTAATAAAATCAAACGCGATGTTCTGGGGGCCATGCTGCCTCACGTAGAAATTTACAACGCTCTTATGCAATTGTGCTCGCCGGCAGACGTGATAGAGGAAGAGCATTTTCTCTCCTATTTGGAAGCCTATCTCGATCCTGTTTTCGATGCGCTGCTGCCAAAAATCACCAATGCGGTGTTCTCCCTAGTGTCGGATGCCATTCATTCGCCGGGCTGTACCCTGTTCGGCAAATCGAAGCTCAGTTACAATGAACGGGTACAGCTCGCCTCCAGTGCGGTCAATGTCCTCAAGGGGATATTTAAGAAAATTCTCAACGAAGATATCGTCGAGGGCATTAGCGGGATGGCCAGTGTGCTGATACCCCGTATGCTGGGGGAGTCGTCGGAGAGGGCCGCAGGATCTCCCAGCACCGGACGCCTTCCCATTCCGAGCTTTAGGGAGGACTGAAGCCTTACGGCCTTAAAGGCCGAGTTGGGGAATTTTGGGGTGGGTGGGCGGGGCAAGGCGCTGTCTTTGGATTCCGGAGGAATCGGCCCGCGGAGCGGGCATCAGAGCGGCCCCTGAAAAGGCCTTTTCAGGGGCCACTCTGCAAAGACAGCGCCAAAAAACCGGGGCTCTTAGATGTCTAAAGGGAAAAAATCTAGCCCAATGGGAGAAAACATGGACTTTGGGGAATGCCAACGTGGCGGCTGGGAAATGGAGTGCTAACTTAGAGCGAGAAAATCTGGACTTTGGGGCGTGAAGTGCCAACGTGGCGGTCCGTCGCATGACCAAGGCCGCTTTTATCTTTCCGGGACAGGGGACGCAGGTGCCCGGTATGGGACGGCTCCTGTACGAAAATGTCCGGTCTGTCCGGAAGTACTTCGACGAGGCGGGGGAGGTGCTCGGCCGTGACCTGATCCAAATCATGCGGGAGGGGCCGGAGGAGCGGCTGAACCAGGGCCCGTATTGCCAGCCGGCGCTCTACGTCCACCAGTTCGCATTGGCGATGCTCCAGAAGGAAATGCTGACGGCTTCCCGTAGGGAACTGGGGCTGGCTTTCGGCCTGAGCCTGGGCGAACTGACGGCCCTGGCCGTGGCCGGGGTCTACGACTTTGCAACGGGCCTACAACTGGCCCATCGGCGGGGAATCCTCATGCAGGAGGCGTCGGAACGGCATCCGGGCGGGATGCTGGCGCTCCTGGGCGCTTCCCCGGATGAAGTTCGTCAGGTCTGCGAGCAAACCGGAGCCGAAATGGCCAATTTCAACACGCCCTCCCAGATCGTCCTGGCGGGTACGGTGGAAAGTCTTCGGGAAGCGGAAAAACGGGCCCATTCCCTCTCCTTTTCCCGCGTCGTTCCGCTCAAGGTGGCCGGAGCTTCGCACTGCTCCCTGCTGAAGGAGGCCCGTCGGAAATTCCGCGATTACCTCGGGGGATTGAGGTTTAGGGAGCCGGAGTTCCCCGTCATTCAGAATGTTGGGGCTGCGGAGACGACGGATCCGGAGAAAATTAAAGAAAATCTGGAGGCCCAGCTGACCTCGCCGGTGCTCTGGTGCCAGAGCGTGCAGAGGGCCGCTGCGCTCGGGTTCACGGATTTTTACGAATGCGGCCTCGGGAAAACCCTCCGGGGCATGGCCCGGCAGATCGATCCCCAGCTGCGGGTGTTCTCGGTGCAAGAGGCCGACTTCATCCCTAAGATATCCCCATCGCCCCGATGAAAATCCCCTCCCGCCGGACTCTGTGGACGCGCCGAATGGCGAAGAATCCCGGAAGGAAGACGCGGCCTTCGGCCCCAGTGCCTCCGTCACCCGCCCGCGGCGTAAAGACAGGGTGTTCGGTCGGAAGGCTTCCGTCGCCCATCCGCAGGGTGGCTCCGATGGGGAGCGTTCTGGGCATCGATCCTTCGCTGCGGGGGACGGGACTGGCGCTGGTGGAACGCGATGCGGAGGGGAATTTTTCCCTAAAAACTTTTGAAGTCATCGGCCTGCGCTCCGCGAAGAGGGACGAGGCGGATTGCCTGGGCGCGATTTTCCAAAAAATGGGGGCCGTGATCGAGGAGCACAGGCCGGAGGCCGTGGCCCTCGAGCAGCCGATCCACGTGCAGAATGTGAGGACGGCCCAGTCCCTGGGCGCCGTGAGGGGGGTCGTCCTGATGGCCGCGAGGCTCAAGAATCTCCCCGTGGACGAATACCCGCCCCTGCGGGTGAAGCAATCCATTTCCGGCTACGGCCGCGCCCGTAAGGAGCAGGTCGCCCGCATGGTGAAGGCCCTGCTCCATCTGGCGGAAGATTTACCCCACGACGCCGCCGATGCCGCCGCCGTCGCGCTCTGCCACTTCTTCAGCGGGGAGAAAAATCTCTCCTGGTCGGCCTAATGCATCGGCCTCAGCCACTTCCTCGGATGAAAGGCAGCCTACCAACCTCCTGCAAAATTCTCGGATGAAAAGCAGCCCATCGGCCTCCTACGAAAAAATCCAAAATCCGCAGACCCCAGTCCTGGGCATCGGCATCGACCTCGTGGAGGTGGAGCGCATCGAAGGCCTGCTGAAACGCTTCGGGGAACATTTTTTGAAAAAAATCTTCTCCCAGGAGGAACTTAGGGATAGCTTCCGGCACCGAAATCCCCATCCCTCGCTCGCGGCCCGTTTTGCCGCCAAAGAGGCCACGGCCAAGGCCCTGGGTATCGGCATCGGGTCCGGATTTTCCTGGTCGTCGGCCGTGGTGGGATTGGGGGCAGGGGGCAAGCCCGAGATTCGACTGGATGCCTTGGGGCAGGGCAGGGCCCGGAGCCTCGGTGTGCGGCACATCGAGCTGTCCCTGACCCACACCAGGGCCCTGGCCCAGGCGGTGGTCATCCTCAGCCGTTGAAGGCGGAAGGGAAGGTTTTGTCATCTTCGCTATCTTCATCCTCGGCGGTTGAGACCGGAAAGGATAGGGGTTTGTTTCTCAAAAATGTCCGTTGGTTTCGCTGTCTTTCCTTCGCTGTCTTTGCCCCAGGAAAAGGAACGTTTTCCTGGGGCGGCTCGCGCCGCGAGCGGATTCCTGCGGAATCCAAAGACAGCGAAGCAGGAGTCCTGTGGGGACGAAAAGTTCCGAGGGGGATGGAATTCCTCTTCCTTGTCCCAACGGGCCTGTGAGCTTCAAATTTTTTCGATGATTGAATTCTTCCGATGATTCCATTTGCCAAAATCCTGCCGAATTGCCGCTCCGTGCTCTGTCTGGACGGAACCCTGCCCTATGGGCTTATCCGGCGGATGGGTCTGCCGATCCTGGCGGCCGATGGGGCGGCCAATAGGCTCATCCGACGAGGACTGGAGCCCCGGATGATCCTGGGCGACCTGGACAGCGTCGAGCCCCAACTCCTTCCGGGACGGAAGTTCTTGAAAGTCTTCGACCAGAATCGGAGCGATTTCGAAAAGGCCCTTCGCTTCGCCCAGGAGGTGGCGCTGACCCCGACGGCGGTGACCGGCATCGACGGCGGCTTCCTCGACCACGTTTTTGGAAATTTCAGCATTTTGAGCCAGACCTGTTCGTGCTTTTTTAGCCGAAATGTCCTGGGCCTGCTGCTGGAGGAGATTTTCCGGACCGACGCTCTGCCGCTCCGTACGAAAATTTCCCTTTTCGGCGCGCCCCAGTGTAGGGTTCGTTCCCGGGGTCTTCGCTGGGAGCTGCAGGGCCAGGAGCTTTCTTTCGGCGGAATGATGTCCCTCGGGAACCGCACCTGCTCCTCTCCGGTGGAATTGCGGGTATTATCCGGTAAGGCCTTGGTCTTCATCCATGCGCAGGAAGTGCATGACGCCGGCTGTCTGCTGGATGGGTCGTAGGAGGGATTGAAAGGGAAAGAAGCGTGGGAACCAGAAAGGGCTGAAGGCCGGAGGGGCCGATGAGGGGGTGTTTTTGGGGCCGCCTTTGCGCCGGAGGGGAGAGGGAAAGTTTTCCCTCCCCCTCCGGCGACGCCCGTCGCGCGACGGCCCGTCGGGTTTGGGGGGCGCCGCGGCGCCCCACCCACCAGGCCAATCCGGGGGGTTTGACCAGTTTTTTTGTAA
>JAIRLG010000088.1 GCA_031259625.1 Puniceicoccales bacterium | reverse complement strand
CGATGCCGGAGGCATCGAAAGCCGGCCCCAAAAGAATACGCCATTTTCCGTAAAAAATGTACGAATTTTTTCAAGAGTACACTTTTTTTTACAAGGAAATCCGGACACTTTCCGGAAGCCGGAGAAGGAAACCGTAGTTCGAATAGCCCGAAGTTCCGTCGGCTCCTCTCGCCGTCTTTCCGGAAGCCGGGAGGTCTTGTCCGAACAGCCCGTCTCATCCGCCGAATAGCCCATCTTGCCCGAAAGAAGGGAGGCCTCGTCCGGATAACCCGAGGTTCCGTCGGCTCTCTCCATCGGCCCTTCCCGCCGTCTTTGGATCCCAAAGGGATCAGCCCGCGGAGCGGGCCTCCCCCAGGAAAATCTTCGCTGCCGCCGCCTTTGGGGCCCTCCGGGCCCGGCCCGCCCACCCCACTCACCCTGCCCTGCGGGCGGGCCCCGGGGCAGGGCCCTGAAAGATTCCTTTCAGGGCTCTGCCCCGCAAAGGCGGCGGCAGCGAGATTTTCCTGGGGCAAAGACGGCGGGGGCGCCCCGAACACAAACCCACACCAGAGGGATAAAATTCCCCAGCGCCGAGGGCCAAAATCCCCCAACATCGGCCCCGATCCCATTTTTCATTTGCCCTCCTCTTTTTACGCCTTTTTAATGGACGGCGTCGGGCCCGAATGACTCGGAAGAGGAAGGCCCGTTTCTCGACTACTTTTTAAGCTGTCTATGGATTCGCTGTTCTGGTTCATCCCTCTGGCCTCGGTCATCGTCCTGGCGACGGCCCGCGGCTTCTTCCGGCAGATGAAGGACTACCCGATGGGATCGGAGAAAATGCAGGCCATCGCCGATTCCATCCGCCAGGGCGCAATGGCCTATCTGCGCCAGCAGTACAAGGTCGTCGGTTCCATCTTCCTGCTCCTGGCCCTTCTCCTCGCCTACCTCTGCTACGGCCTGCACCTGCAGAGCCGATGCCTGCCCTTCGCCTTCCTCTCGGCCGGATTCTTTTCCTCCCTGGCCGGGTTCCTCGGTATGCGCACCGCCACCCACGCCTCCGCCCGCACCGCCTTCGCCGCCTCCCAGTCACTGAACGATGCCCTGCGCATCGCCTTCCGCAGCGGGGCCGTCATGGGCCTGGTGGTGGTCGGCCTCGGCCTGCTGGACTATTCCCTCTGGTTCTTCCTCCTCCACCGCTTCATCGATGCCGACAGCCCACAGCAGAAGCTGCTCGCCGTGACCAGCACGATGCTGACCTTCGGCATCGGCACCTCCCTGCAGGCCCTCTTCGCCCGGGTGGGCGGGGGCATCTTCACCAAGGCGGCCGACGTGGGGGCGGACCTGGTCGGGAAGATGGAGGCGAACATCCCGGAGGATGACCCGAGGAATCCAGCCGCCATCGCGGACAATGTCGGGGACAACGTCGGCGACGTGGCCGGCATGGGGGCCGACCTCTACGAATCCTTCTACGGCTCCATCCTGGCGGCCACCGCCCTGGGCGCGGCCGCCTTCTACGCTCACGACGCCGCGATCCAGATCAAGGCCACGCTCCTGCCCGCCCTCATCGGGGCGCTGGGCAGCCTGCTCTCCATCGGCGGCATCCTCGCCGTCCGCACCCGGGAAAACGCCGATATGCACACCCTCCTCCGCTCCCTCGGCCGCGGCATTCGCCTCACGGCCCTCCTGATCGCCGTTCTGTCCTTCGCCCTGCTCTATTTCCTGAAAATCCCCAACTACCTCGGGCTGTGGGGTGCCCTCGTCGTTGGGCTGATCACCGGCGAGGTGATCGGCAAGTCCTCCGAGTACTACACTTCCCAGGCCTACCGGCCGACCCGACGCATCGCCCAGCAGGCCTCCACCAGCGCCGCCACCGGCGTCATCAGCGGCATCGGCATCGGCATGATCTCGACCGTCATCCCGGTGACAGCGGTGGTCATCGGCACCGCCCTCGCCTTCGGCTTCGCCACCCAGTTCGACCCGAAGGAGATCTCCCTGGGGCTTTTCGGCATCAGCATCGCCGCCGTCGGCATGCTCTCCACCCTGGGCATCACGCTAGCCACCGATGCCTACGGCCCCATCGCGGACAACGCCGGGGGCAATGCCGAGATGAGCCAGCTCTCGCCCGAAGTGCGCCGGCGGACGGATGCGCTCGACGCGTTGGGCAATACCACCGCCGCCACCGGCAAGGGCTTCGCCATCGGCTCGGCCGCCCTCACGGCTCTGGCCCTCATGGCCTCCTACGTGGAGGGCATTCGGGTCCAGCTGCTCCAGTCGGGTACCCACGTGCTCTCCTGCGGGCACCACCTGGTGCACACCGTTCAGGCCACGCTGGGCGATTTCATGCAGCTCTACGATGTGCAGCTCATGAATCCCCACGTGCTGCTCGGGCTCTTCGTCGGTTCCATGATGGCCTTCCTCTTCTGCGGGCTGACCATCAACGCCGTCGGCCGGGCGGCCGCGAGCATCGTCAACGAGGTGCGCCGGCAGTTCCGGGAGATCGCCGGTATTCTCGAGGGCAAGACCCCGCCGGACTACGCCCGCTGCGTCACCATTTCCACCCGGGCTGCCCAGAGGGAGATGATCCTCCCTTCCCTGAGCGCCGTCCTCGCCCCCATCCTCATGGGCTATGCCTTCGGCGTCCCGGGCGTGCTGGGCCTCCTGAGCGGGGCCCTGTCCACCGGCTTCGCCCTGGCCATCTTCATGGCCAATTCCGGCGGGGCCTGGGACAATGCCAAGAAGTATATCGAGGAGGGGGCCTACGGGGGCAAGGGCTCTCCGGCCCACAAATCGGCCATTATCGGCGACACCATCGGCGATCCCTTCAAGGACACTTCGGGGCCCAGCCTCAACATCCTGATCAAGCTCATGAGCATGATCGCCATCGTTACCGTTGGCCTCACCGTCGGCCACGTCAGCCTGAAGTAGAATTTTCTCGAAGAAAAACCTCCGCTCTCGAGCTTCCGTACCACCGATGACACCCTCGAGTTCCTGGGTCATTTATTTTGGGTGGGGGCGGTATCACCTCTCGAGCTCCTTGGCCTATCTTCGAGCTTCTGGGCCTATTGCCCTTGGAGCTGTTTGGCCGTTTTGGGGTAGTCTGGGCCTTCGGCTGGGGCGGGTGGGTGGGGGGCCGCCTTTAGGCCCCTTCGGGGCCTTGGCCGGCGGCGCGGGGGCGCGGGGCGCGCCGCGCCGCCGGCCGCGGTGGAAAAACAAAAAGAACTTTTTGTTTTTCCGCCGCAAAGGCGGCCTCCAGACGAAGGCCCAGGGGGTGTTTGGGGCCGGCTTTGCAAGGGAGGCAGGACTCCGTCCTGCCCCCCTTGGGGCCCGCTCCGCGGGCCTGATTTCGCAGAAATCCAACGCCGGCCCCACTCCGCTCCCCAAACAACCAGGCGTCCCGAAAAACTCCTAGAGGAAAATAAAACCTCCAGCGGGAAATAAAAAAACCTATGGGAAAGAACAACTCCGGCGGGAAGCAAAAAACCTCTGTGGGAAATTTCATTTGAAAAAGTGTTCCGAAAGTCAATCGTCCTTCGGCGTCGCCATGGCAAGAACCCAAACCGCCTCCGCCGCCCCGCGCCTAGCGCGCGAGCCGCCCCACAGCGTCGAT
>JAIRLG010000055.1 GCA_031259625.1 Puniceicoccales bacterium | reverse complement strand
CGCCGCCTTGGGGGCCCTTCGGGCCCCAGGCCCGCTCCGCGGGCCGCGAAGTAAGGGAAAGGAAAGAGCTCGTTCCTTTCCCGTACATCGCCAAGGCGGCGTAGCCGCTGGGCGCGATGGCCCGTCGCCGGCGGCGCGGCTTTGCCGCGCCGCGCGGCGACCCTGCTCAGGCGCCCACTCCGCGGAGTGGGCGCCTGAGCTCCTTTGCTCCGCAAAGGGGCCATTGCGCCAGAAGAGGAGAAACCCTCCTCATTTTCCCTTCGGCCAGAGAGGAATTTACTTTGTCTCGGGAGGAATTTTTCTCCAGCTAGAGGGTGTTCAGGGGATGGAAGAAGCGGTCGTCATCACCGGAGTGGGCCTCACGGCGCCCAACGGCAATACGCCGGAGGAGTTTCGGCGCCATTTACTGGCGGGGTTCAGCCGGATCCAATGGCTGGACGTGCGCCATATGGGTCGGGTGCCGGCCGGAATCTGCGACTTCGATGCGCTGCGCTATCAGGGAAAGAAGGAGATCAAAAATGGCACCCGTGCGGGTAGCATCGGCATCTATTGCGCCCACGAAGCCCTGCGGGACGCCGGTATTTCGCTCGCGGAACGCGATCTCTCCCGAATCGGGATCTACATCGGCATCACGGAGCACGGAACGGTGGAGACGGAGAACGAGGTCCATGCGCTGGCGCTCTTCCACTACGACGTCCGCTACTGGTCGCACCACCACAACCCGCGGACGATCGCCAACAACCCGGCCGGCGAGGTCAGCATCCAGCTCGGCATCACGGGGCCGCACTATACCCTGGGGGCCGCCTGCGCGGCCGGCAACATCGGGATCATCCAGGCGGTGCAGATGCTGCGCCTCGGGGAGGTGGACCTCGCCCTGGCCGGCGGGGTCAGCGAGAGCATCCACTCCTTCGGCATCTTCGCGGGCTTTCGGAGCCAGGGCGCCCTCGGCCATCGGGAGGATCCCAATACGGTCAGCCGGCCCTTCGACCTTGGGCGGAACGGGATCGTCGTCAGCGAGGGGGGCTGTCTCTACACGCTGGAGCGGCTCTCGGATGCTCGAAGGCGGGGGGCGAAGATCTATGGGGAAATTGCCGGCTACGCCATCAATTCCGATGCCGACCACGCGGTGCTGCCCAATCCCCAGCGCCAGGCGGAGTGCATGCGCCTGGCCCTGCGGCGGGCCCGGCTGAATCCTCAGGACATCGACATCCTCAACACCCACGCGACCTCCACCGTCCAGGGGGATCGGCAGGAGTGCCTCGCCGTGCGGGAGGTCTTTGCCTCTTGTCCCAAAACTTTTATCAACAATACCAAGAGCTTCATCGGCCACGCGATGGGGGCCGCCGGTGCGCTCGAGCTGGCCGGTAATCTGCCGGCCCTCGAGGACCATTGGGTCCACGCGACGATCCACGTCGAGCAATTGGATCCCCAGTGCGAACTGCCGAATCTCGTCTGCAACGAAGCGCGTTCCGTCCCCGAGGTCCGGACGATCCTCAACACCTCCTTCGGCATGCTGGGGATCAATTCCGTCCTGATCGTCCGGAAGCTCTGAGGGGATCGCCGAGGAGTTTTTTTGGGAGGGTTTTGGGGCGCAAGGGCCGCTTTCGGAGAAAGCCAGGCGCTCCCCCGGCCCGGAGGGCCGGGGGAGCGCCGCGTCCGGCCAGGGGCAGGCTTTCCAAGGGGGAAAAGCCCAGGGAGGGTGGGGGGGGCTTTTTCCCCTTGGCCGCCCCCGCGGCGCCCCGCCCACCCGCCCGCTCCCGCGGGGGCGGCGATGCCTTCGGCATCGAAAGCCGGCCCCTGGCCGGACGGGCCCTTGCGCCCAAACAGAGCTTTCTGGTCTCTATTGAGCTTTTGGACCCTTCAAACAAAGCTTTCTACCCCTTCAGACAGAGCCTTCTGCGCTCCTGTTGCTAACTTGCTCCTATTGCTAGCTTTCTGACCCCATTGAGCCTTTGGCGAACTTTCTGGCCCCTGTGCCTCCGCCATCCGGGGCTGGTTCCGGCCATCTTTGGCCTTGCTTCCCCAAAAACTCTCCCGTAAATACGGCCTCGAAAACATGCTCACGGACATCGAAAAGATCCGGCAGCTGGCGGCGGTGATGGCGGAGCTCGGCGTCACGGAGATCGAGGTGGAGGAGGAGGGCCGCCGGATCCGCCTGTTCAAACAGGCGGCCTCGTCCCTGGTGGCGGCCTGGCCGCCGGCGGGGCCGGAGGTGGCGACATCCTCGCCCCAGCTGCCGATGGCTTCGGGGGCGGCGGAGCCCCGTGAGGGTTGTCCCCATGGGGATTGCCGGACGATCGAGTCGCCCCTGGTGGGGAGCTTCTACCGCGCCGCTTCGCCTGACGGGGAGCCGCTGGTTCAGGTGGGGGACCGGGTGACGGTGGGCACGCCGGTCTGCGTCCTGGAGGCCATGAAGGTCATGAACGAGATCCTCTCGGATCTGGAGGGAACGGTGGTCGAGATCCCGGTCCAGAATGGCGATCCCGTGGAGTTCGGCCAGGTGCTCTTCTACATCCGGCCCGCCTGAGCCGTCCTATGATCCGCAAGCTGCTCATCGCCAACCGCGGGGAAATCGCCGTCCGCATCCTGCGGGCCTGCCGGGAGATGGGCATCGAGACCCTGGCGGTCTACTCCCAGGCCGACCGCTCCTCCCTGCACGTCCAACTGGCCGACGAGGCCATCTGCATCGGCCCGGCCGCGGCGTCCGAGAGCTACCTGCGCCTGGACCGCATCCTCAGCGCCGCCGAATTGGCCAATGCCGATGCCATCCACCCGGGCTACGGTTTCCTCTCGGAGAACCCGAACTTCGCCCAGCTCTGCGAGGACTGCCAAATCCGCTTCGTGGGGCCGAGGGCGGAGACGATGCGGCAGATGGGGGACAAGGCACGGGCGAAGGAGCTGGCCCGACGGGCCGATGTGCCGACGGTGCCGGGCGGCGAGGGCGTCCTGGCCGATGAGGGGGAGGCCCTGGCCCTGGCGGAAAAGATCGGCTGGCCGGTTCTGCTCAAGGCGGCGGCCGGCGGCGGCGGCCGGGGCATGCGCCTGGTGTCGCGGCCGGAGGATTTGGCCCAGGACTTCCGGCTCGCCCGCCACGAAGCCGAGAGGAATTTCGGCCGTGGGGAGGTCTATCTGGAAAAATACATCCCGGAGCCGCGGCACATCGAGATCCAAATTCTGGCCGATGCCCAGGGTCACTGCGTCCACCTCGGCGAGCGCGATTGCTCCGTCCAACGCCGCTACCAAAAATTGATGGAGGAAGCTCCCTCCCCCTTTCTGGACGAGCCGCTGCGCCGGCGGATGGGGGAAGCGGCCCTGCGCATCGCCCAAAATGCCCACTACGAGGGCGTCGGCACCGTCGAGTTCCTGGTCGACGGGCAGAAGAATTTTTACTTCATGGAGATGAACACCCGCCTCCAGGTGGAACATGGGGTCACGGAGGAGGCGACGGGCATCGACCTCGTCCAGCAGCAGCTGCGGGTGGCGATGGGGGAGCCGCTATCCCTGCGCCAGGAGGACATTCACTTCATCGGCCATGCGCTGGAGTGCCGGATCAATGCCGAGGATCCGGAGAGGAATTTCGCCCCCAGCCCGGGCAGGATTTCCCTCTACCACGCCCCGGGCGGCTCCGGCATCCGGATGGACTCGTCGGTCTACGGCGGCTACGAGATCCCGGTGCACTACGACAGCCTGGTGGGCAAGCTCATCGCCACCGGCGCGACGCGGCCGGAGGCGATCCGGCGCCTGGAGGGCGCGCTGGCGGAGCTGCGCCTGGAGGGCATCGAAACGACGGCTCCCCTGGCCCGGAAAATCCTAAAGGACGAGGATTTCCGTCAGGGCCGGGTGACGACCCATTTTCTCCAGAACTTTCTCGGCCACAGCGCCTGACGGCTCACCGTGGAGGCCATGAGTGAGTTCAAGAAGGATTCCCTGCGGCTCATCCTGGTGGGCCGGCCCAACGTCGGCAAGAGCCGCCTGTTCAACCGCCTCTGCGGCCGGCGCCTCGCCATCGTCCACGACCAGGCCGGTGTGACGCGGGATGTGCTCGCCGAAGAGATTTCCCCGGGCGTCGTCCTCCTGGACAGTGGGGGGATCGGCCTGGTCTCCGACGAGGAAGCGGTGCTGCTCCGGGCGGTGGAGGAGCAGGTCGACTTCGCCATCGCGGCGGCCGACCGGGTTCTCCTCGTGGTCGACGCCTCCGTCGGCTGCCTGCCGCTGGATTTCGAAATCGCCCAGGAGCTCCGCCGTGCCGGTAAGCCGATTCTCCTCCTGGCCAACAAGGCCGATGTCGGGGAGCGGTGCCTCCAGCTCGACAGCTTCCACGCCTTGGGGCTGGGGCCGCCCCTGGCACTTTCCGCCGAGCATGGCCAGGGCGAAGAGGCCCTGCGGCGGGAGATCGAGACGTGGGCCCGGGAGCGCCTTCGGCCGCGGCCCGAGGTGGGTGAGGGGGTGAAGCCCATCACCCTCTGCTTCGCCGGCCGGCCGAACGTGGGCAAATCCTCGCTCATCAATGCCCTGCTGCGGGAGAAGAGGGTGGTAGTCTCGCCTGTTCCAGGGACGACGCGGGATGCGACGGCCCATCTCCTAGATTTTTCGGGCGCCGAGGGCCAGACCCTCCATTTCCGCCTTCTGGACACGGCCGGCGTTCGGGCGAAGAGGAAGCTCGCTTCACCGGTGGACTATTTTTCCCAGGTCCGGACAGAAAGGGCCCTAACTGAAGCCGACATCGTCTTCCTGGTCATCGATGCCCTCGGCGGCCTGACCCGCTCGGACCAGCTGCTGGCCGCGCGGGTACTGGAGGCGGGCCGGGGCCTGCTCCTGGTCGTCCACAAGTGGGACTTGGCCGAAGCGGCCCTTCGGGAGGGGAAGCTGGAAAATTACGAGACATTGGGGGATTTTCAGAGGGATTTTATCCGGGCCGTTCGGCGGGAACTCCCCTCGCTGCCGGGCCTGCCCGTCCTCTTCAGCTCCATCCAGACGGTCGGTGGGGCCGAGCTGCTCCTGGAAGAGGCCCAGCGGCTCCATGCCCGCCTGGCCCAGTCCCTCCCCACGGGGCCGCTCAACCGGGCGCTGCAGCGGCTGATGGAGGCCCATCCGCCGGCCCTCGCCGTCGGCCGGCGGTTTAGGGCCTACTACGCGACCCAGACGGGAAACTTTCCCTTCCGCTTCAGGGTTTTTTGCAATCGCCGGGAACGGCTGGCGGATTCCTACCGGCGCTATCTGGAAAATGGCCTGCGGAAGCAGTTTCAGCTGGAGGCCTGTCCGCTCCGCTTCGAATGGGTGGAGAAGGAGCGCCGCTCGTGTCCCTGAGGGGGGCAAGGGGTGTTTCTCCCCCAGAGGTATTCGGTGGGCGCAAGGGCCGCTTTCAAGGAAAGCCACGCCCCCGGCGCGGCCTCCGGTCGCGCCGGGGGCGTCACGTCCAGCCTGGGGCCGGCTTTCCAAGGGGGAAAAGCCCAGGGAGGGTGGGTGGGCGGCTTTTCCCCCTTGGCCGCCCCCGCGGCGCCCCGCCCACCCGCCCGCCCCCGCGGGGGGGCGGCGATGCCTTCGGCATCGAAAGCCGGCCCCAGGCCGGACGGGCCCTTGCGCCCGACAGCTGCGCCCAGAAATGGGAAACAGGCCGAAAAACTTTCCCCTTTAGCTCAAAAAACTTTCCCCTTTTAGGCCGGAGGATTTCCCCTTTGGGCCGGAAAAATTTCCCTTTTGCCTCGGGCGGAAAAATGAATATTTTCTCCTGTTGACAGCACGGACGAGGTGATAAGTTCGCGCATCCTTCGGACATCGGCATTCCATCTATGAGCTAATGGCCAGGCAGATCCTTTTCTTCTCCATGACTGTGCTGTTGGGGGGGCCGCTGATGGCGGCGGGAACATCGGGCCCGAGGGTACTGCGCTGGGCCTCGAATCCGGAAAGCGGGCCGCCCTATGCATTTTTTTCCTGGAAGCAGTCCCTAAAGCGGGTCAGCGGGATGGAGGCCGACGTGATTCGGGAAGTGGCCAAACGCCTGGGCTGTCAGGAGCGCTTCTGCATCAATGACTGGGACAACCTGATCCCGGGCCTGCGCCGCGGGCTCTACGACGTCGTGATCAACGGCATTGTGGCCCCGGAACGGCCGATGCCCGGGGTGATCTTCAGCCGGCCCTATTTCCGCGGGACGCGCCAGCTGGTCGTCCGGAAGGATGAGGAAAAAATCGTCAGCCTGGCAACGGCCCAGGGGCGCCGTCTGGGCCTCATCCCGGATATGGGCACACCGGAGCTGCTGGCGGCCTATCCCGGGATCAAGGTGCTGTACTACACCGACGAATACGAGGTTTTTTTCGACCTCAAGCGCGGGCAGATCGACGCCATCCTGATGGATAGCCCGGGGGTGCTCTACCACAGCTCGATCCAGCCGGATACGCGGGTGATCGAGGAGGCGGTGGGGGAGCTGGAGTACGTCATGGCACTGCGGGCCGAGGATGGTGAGTGGCTGGAGGGGATCGATCGAGCCCTGGAGGAGATGAAGGCCGACGGCAGCCTCTTAGCCATCATGCGCCACTGGGGCCTCTGCCAAAAACCCTTCTGCCAGCTGCTGGGCCTACCGGAAGAACCGGCTCCGGAACTGATGTCCGTCCCGGGCTACCGGCAATTTCTGGAAAACGTCCAGCCGCCCACGTGCTGGCGGGAGCTCACCGAGCGTTACCGGAAATTTTTGCCCCTGCTGGGCCAGGCGGCGCTGATCACCCTGGAGCTCTCCGTCGTGTCGATGGGGATCGCGGTGCTGCTGGGCTTCCTGCTGGCCCTGCTGCGGCTCTACGCACCGGTCGTCATCCGCTGGCTGGCCCTCCTGTGGATCGAATTCCTGCGCGGAACCCCGCTGCTGATCCAGCTCTTCTTCATCTTCTACGGCCTGCCCTTCATCGGCATTTCCCTGCCGCCCTTTTGGGCCGCGGTGCTGGCCCTGGGGCTGAACTACTCCGCCTTCGAGGCGGAAAACTATCGGGCGGGCCTGTCCTCGGTTCCCCGGGCCCAGATGGAGGCCGCCCGGGCCCTGGGCATGACCCAGCTCCAGGCCCTGCGCCACGTGATCGTCCCCCAGGCCTTTTCTTTCGTCCTGCCGCCCATGACCAATGATTTCATCGCCCTGCTGAAGGATTCCTCGCTGGCCTCGCTGGTCACGATGGTGGAGCTGACCAAGACCTATACCCTTCTGGCTAATTCCTGCTTCGATTTCTTCGGCACCGGTCTGGTGGTGGCTTTGGTTTATCTGCTCATCGGCCTGCCCTTTTCCTACCTCGCCCATTTGGCGGAGCGCTACATGTCCCTGGAGAAGCAGGCCTATCGGGGCATCTACGCGCGGCGGAGGAGGAATCGGGTTCGGGGATTGGGCTAAGGGGCCGGCTTTCGATGCCGGAGGCATCCGCCGCGCCCTGCGGCGCCCACGCGGCGTAAGCCGCGGGGCGGGTGGGTGGGGGCGCCGCGAGGGCGCGGCCAAAGGGGAAAAGCCTCCCTCCCGCCCGCCCGGGCTTTTCCCCTTTGGAAAGCCGGCCTCAACACCCGCTTCGGGTTTTTGCGCCTCCAGGGGAGTCCGGTGCCGACCTCAGCCCCCAACTTCAGCTCTTCTCCCCAACGCTGGCCTCCCCGGCACCGGTGCTTCGGGTTTTTAGGCTCACATCGGGTTTCTAGGCCCCTGGGGGCGCTGGGGACTGGGTGCATGGGGGCTTTTCTGAAGGAATGGGGATTGGGATCTTTTGGGGCTGGCTTTCGATTTCGAAGAAATCGGGCCCGCAAAGCGGGCCGTCCGGAGGGAGGGGACGCCGTCCCCTCCCTCCGGACAAAGCCAGCCCCAAAGACGGGGCCAAAATTGCTCTGGGGGAGTCCGGGACAGCGCGGGGGCACTCCGGGACGGCACAGTGAAAAAACATTGCTATCCGGCCGGAGATCGATTACTCAGGGAAATCCTCGTCCGACATGAAGGGTGCAAAGGAAATCCGGCAGCGCCTGCGCGCAGTCCGCAGTACGGCTCAGATCACCTGGGCGATGCAGCTGGTGGCCTCGGCCAAGCGGCAGAAGGCCCAAGCCCTGGCACTGCGCGGGCGACCCTACTGCCTCCGCCTGGCCGAGCTGCTGCGCTGCTTCTCGGAGGAGGCGCTGAAAGGCATTTCCCATCCCTTCTTCGAAAAAAGGGAAGTGTCCCACCGCGGCATCCTGCTGGTGGGGACCGACCGCGGGCTCTGCGGCTCCCTGAACACCAACGTCTTTCGGCCGGTGGCGGGGCTGGAAAACATCCGCTGGATGACGGTGGGCAAAAAGGCGGCCCAGTGCGTGAGCCGGGCCGGCGGGGAGCTCCTGGCTAGTTTCCACATCAGTGACCGGGTGGATTTCAGCGAGCTGCGGCCCATCGGCGAGGGCCTGGCCCAGGCCTATCTCCAGAAACGCATCGATACGGTGGAGGTGCTCTTCCCGAGCTTCGTCAATACCCTACTGCAGACCCCGGTGCTGCAGCGCGTCCTGCCGATGCGGGACTTCCAGTCGGAATTCGAGGCCCTGCTGCAGCGCTCGCGGCTGAGGCCGGAGGATTTTTGCCCCGATCCGCGGGAGATGCTGTGGGAACCCGGTATTACCGAGCTGCTGGAGGAACTGTCCCATGCCTTCTTCCGGTATCAGCTCTACCAGATTTTGCTGGAGGCCAAGGCTTCGGAGCAGAGCGCGCGCATGGTGGCCATGAAGACGGCGACGGACAACGCGGAAAATCTCTCGAAGGAGCTGAACCTGGAGTACAACAAGGTGCGGCAGGCGGCCATCACGAACGAAATCGTGGAGCTGTCGACGGCCCAGCTCGGAATGGAGGAATGATCATGGAAGAGGCGACGGGGAAAATCGTGGCGATCATCGGCTCGGTGGTGGATGTGGAGTTCGGCTCCGGGGAACTGCCGGCCATCTACGAGGCGCTGGAAGTCCCGCCGTCGGCGGAAGAGCAGGCGGCGCTGGTGCTGGAGGTACAGCAGCACCTGGGCGATGGCTGCGTGAGGACGATCGCGATGGCCTCGACGGATGGCTGCGCGCGGGGCCTGCCGGTGCGCAGGCTCGGGCAGCCGATTCAGATGCCGGTGGGCCGCGGGGTTTTGGGCCGAATCCTCAATGGGCTGGGAGAGCCCATCGACCAGCGGGGCCCGGTGCTTGCGGAAAAATATTACGCCATCCACCGGCGGGCGCCGGCGCTGGTGGAGCAGAGCATCCACGCCGAGATCCTGGAGACCGGCATCAAGGTCATCGACCTCATCTGTCCCTTCGTGCGGGGTGGCAAGATCGGCGCCTTCGGCGGGGCCGGCGTGGGCAAGACCGTGGTCATCACGGAGCTGATCCACAACATCGCCTCGGCCCACGGGGGATTTTCTGTCTTCACCGGTGTCGGCGAGCGCTCCCGGGAGGGCAAAGACCTCTTCCAGGAGATGTGCGCCTCGGGGATCATCCACGCGACGGATCCGGCCCAGTCGAAGGTGGCCCTGGTCTTCGGCCAGATGAATGAACCACCCGGGGCCCGCATGCGGGTAGCCTTTTCCGGTCTTTCGGTGGCCGAGTACTTTCGGGACGAGGAGCACCAGGATGTGCTGCTCTTCATCGACAACATCTTTCGTTTCTCCCAGGCCGGCTCCGAAGTGTCGGCCCTGCTGGGCCGCTCGCCCTCGGCGGTGGGCTATCAGCCGACCCTCAGCCAGGAGATGGGCCAGCTGCAGGAGCGCATCACCTCGACGAAGGAGGGCTCCATCACCTCCTTCCAGGCGGTCTATGTGCCGGCGGACGATGTGACGGATCCCGCGCCGGCCCACACCTTCGCCCACCTCGATTCGACCCTGGTGCTGGACCGGCGCATCGCGGCCCTGGCGCTGTTCCCGGCCGTGGATCCGCTGGCCTCGACCTCGAAGGCCCTGGACCCCAAGATCGTGGGGGAGGATCACTTTCGCGTGGCCAGCGGCGTCCAGGCGATCCTGCAGCGCTACAAGGAGCTGCAGGATGTCATCGCCATCCTGGGCATGGACGAGCTTTCGGAGGAGGATCGCCTGACGGTGGCCCGGGCGCGAAAGGTGCAGAAATTTCTCTCCCAGCCCTTCCATGTGGCCGAGGCCTTCACCGGCATTCCGGGCCAGTACGTGTCGACCCGGGAGAGCGTCGCCGGTTTCGACCGGATCCTGAAGGGCGAGCTGGACGAGGTGCCGGAGAACGATTTTTACATGAAGGGCTCCCTCGCGTCGGTGTTAAAGGCGGCCAAAGGCACCTAATTCCTCTGAACTGTATGGCGGTGAGGGGAGACGAAGGGAAGGGTTTTTATGTCGAATGACCCAACTGTATGGCGGTGAGGGAGATGAAGGGAGGAATTTTTATGACGAAGGTCCGAATGGTGTGGCGGTGAGGACGATGAAGGGATAAAGCTTTTATGCCAGATGACTTAACTGTGTAGCGGCAAAGGAGATGGGGAGATGAGTTTCTATGTCGGATAGCCGAACTGTATGGCGGTGAGGGAGATGAAGGGAGAAAATTTTATGCCGGATGGGCCGCCCCGCTTTTTTACGGCCAGCGCCGGCCTCACAGCCCTGGCCATCGATCTCTGCGATAGCCTGAAACTGCCGCGCTTCTTCACGGCCGAAGGCTTGACGGATTGCTTCCAGGAGAGCTTTCTGCGCCCTTCGGATTGGGATTCCCACCAGTGCGATCGCCTGCCCCCGGCGGCAAAAACCATGGCCCGTGGGGCTTTTTACGAGCTCTGCCGCCGCTGGGGATTTCTGGAGGAGCTTCTGCCCCGAAGGCCCCTGGGGGACTACGATGCCCTCCTGGTCTATGCCCTCGGCGTGGAGGGCCTGTGCACCGTCGGCCATTATTTGAGAGATCTGCTGCTGGTGGCAAAGGGGCAAGGGGAAACCTCCGTTCCGGATATTTTTATCCTGACCGGCTCGCGGCCGCTGACGATGGAGGGGGAGGAGGCGATGGCGGAGCACCTGCGGGAGCGCCACCTGCCCGATACGGAGGAATGGGCGGCCCGCCTGCTGTTTCGCCATGCGCTGAGGGATTTGGGAAAATCCTTCGAGATCATCTCGGTTCCCATGCGGCAAGCCCGTGATGAAACGGGCATATTCGGCTGGAAGCGGCCGGATACCCGCGATACGCTGCGGGCCTTTTTCCAGAAATACGGTGCTCGAAAGCTGGATTCCCTCCTGGCGGTCTCCCTCAATCCCTTCGTCAGCTACCAGCACGCGGTGGGCCTGTCGACCTGGGGGGAAGAGGAGGGAACCGATGCGTCTTTCCCAAGGGAGGGAACAGATAAGTTTCCCAAGAAAGGAGGAGTCGGTGCGTTTTCCCCAGAGGAGGGAACCAATGCATTTTCTTCAAATGAGAGAACGGATGGATTTCCCTCAAAAGAGGAAATCGATGCATTTTCCCGAGAGAAAGGAACCGATGGATTTTCCCCAAAAGAGGGAAGCAATGCGTTTACCGATGCATTTTCCCAAAGGGAGAAAATGGATGGGTTTTCCTCAAAAGAGGAGGTTGAGACGTTTTCCCGAAAGGAGGAAGCCGAGGCGTTTTCCCCAAAATCCCTGGAGACTGTGGGGCCGCTGCACCCGCGCTTTGGCCCGAATCGCTGGAAATCGGATGAGGAGCGCCTGATCGCAATTTTGCTCGATAATTTCGCCCGCTGTGCCTACGAGGAGCTGGGCCTGTTAAGGAAAGGAAAAAAATCGTGTCGATGGCATTTTCACTGGTAACGCCGCTCGGCGTGATACGGGAGACCGAAGTCGAGTCGGCGGTGCTGCCCTCGGCCCTGGGGGAGATGGAGATCTTGCCCGGGCATCGACCATTGCTGGCCCTGCTCGTCCCGGGTGAGCTGCGCCTGCGAAGAGGGGAAGGGCTGGAGTCACTGGTCATCGACCGCGGCTTCGTGTACGTTTCCCAGGAGCGTATCGTCGTGACGGTGGAGCAGGCGATTACGGTGTCGGAGGTGGATGTGGCGGCCGTGGAGCTCGCCCAGCGGCGGGCGGAGGAGGCCCTGCGGGCGGCCGCCGAGCAGCGGGAGGCCCTCGATCCGGAGGAGATCAAGCGCCTGGAGGCAAAGATCCGTTACCAGCTGGCCCAGAAGGCGGCGAAAAATCGCTACGGCTAGAGGGGAAGCGAGTTTCTCCAACGCCGCCCGGCTTTTTCCTCTGGGCTCTGCTTGTTGCTTCGATGTGGAAATCGCTCCGGGGGGGAAGATGGGCCGTGCCTTCTGGGTATAGCTGCTGTTCCATCTGGGCATAGATTTCGTTGGGGCTGGCTTTTCAGAGGAGAGCCGGGGCGGGGGTCGCCCCGGCACTCCTCTGGGGCCCGCTCCGCGGGCCGATTCCTTCGGAATCAAAAGCCAGCCCCAAAAAAAACTACAAACCCAAAATCTCCCCGAAGAACCCTCCGGCTCTTCCCGGGCCGAGCCTCAACTTGCACCTGCTGCCGAAGTAGTCCTCCCCAATTGAGCTTCGCCCTACCCTTTATCACCAAGTGTCTTTTCCGGACTGAACCCCATCCTGAACCTGCTGCTCTAGCTCTGGCAGCTTTTCCTTTCCTCAAAACTCAAACCGATCCTCGGCTCGGAGGGAATGGGCGAAGGCGCTCAGGAGGCGGATGACATTTTCCAGATCTTCCAGGTGAAGTGTCTCGACCGGCGTGTGCATGTAGCGCAGCGGAATGCTGACGAGTCCCGTGGCGATGCCGCTCTGGGCCATCTGGATCGCCCGAGCATCGGTGCCGGTGGGGTAGGTCTCGGATTCGATCTGGTAAGGAATTCCCTTCTCCTCGGCACAGGCGACGAGTTTTTCGAATACCAGGGGATTGATATTGCCTCCGCGGGCGATCAGGGGGCCGGCCCCGAGGGAGAATTTACCATCGCGCTTCGCCTCGCAGCCGGGAAAATCGGTCGCGTGCCCGACGTCGACGGCGATCCCCACCCGAGGGTGGATCCGGTAGGCCGCCGTCGTGGCCCCGCGCACGCCCACCTCTTCCTGCACACTGGCGACCGAAGTCACTCCGCAGTCGAGGGAATCCCTTTCCTCCGTGAGGCGCCGGAGGCACTCCATGACCGCGTAGGCCCCCGCCTTGTCGTCGAAGGCCCGGCCGGAGACCAGTTCTCCCCCCAGGGATTCCAAGGTGTCGGCGTAGACGATCGGGTCTCCGATTCGAACCCGTTTCAGGGCCTCCGCGTCGCTCTTGGCGCCGATGTCGACCCAGAGCTCGTGGAGCTTGGGCACTTTTTTCCGCTCCTCCTCGTCCATCAGGTGCACCGCCCGCTTGCCGGTTACCCCGGGGACGGGCCCCTCTCGGCTCAGGACGCGCACATGTCGTCCGGAAATAATGCTCAGGTCGTGACCGCCGATGCGGTCGAAGAAGAGGAAGCCCTTTTCGTCGATGTAGTGGATGGCGAAGCCCAGCTCGTCCATATGTCCCATGAACAGGAGTTGGCAGGGATACTCCGGGTTTAACCGGGCGTAGCGATTCCCCAGGACGTCCTTCTCGTAGCGCTCGGCGGTGGAGGCCATCTGGCGATCGATGACCCGCTGGGCCTCGAACTCGTGCCCCGACGGCGACGCGGCCTCGACCAGTTCTTTTAGAAAATTCGGAATTTCCATGGCTTTTTTAGCCTGCCCTTTGGCCGTCTTTGTCAAGTTTCGCCGTTCTTCTTCCTTCCCTGTTTTA
>JAIRLG010000034.1 GCA_031259625.1 Puniceicoccales bacterium | reverse complement strand
CCTATAAGTTCCTCATAAATTCTTCCGAATGTTGTCCGGAATTGCTCAACTTGCTCATCCGTGAACGAAAACTTTTCCCGCAAGAACTGGGCATTCATTTCATCCATTTGGCGGATTTCTTCCTTAAGCAATAAGTATTGATCGACATCAATATCCCAATTGTGCACTTCCTGTGAAGCTCCTCCAACTTCCACTTCCCCGAATGGAGGAGTTTCTTCCGAAACTCTTTCCTGTTCATCGACGGTGCGGGTGGGGGTTATTAATGCTATTAATGCCTCCAGATCTTCGGTATTCGCCTGGAAAAGTCCACGTAAATGTTCGAGATAACGCAACAAAATCCCCTTGTGCTTTGCCTGCCATTCCTCTCGAGTGCCCATAAATCCTTCCTTCGGAAACGTGAGCTGTACCGGCCGGATCCATTCTTCTGCAATGGCTGGATATTCCTCGGAAAGTCTTGAGGGAAAGTTGTCCCAGGGATTTCTTTTTTCCATTTCCTGCAGATAGCGCAGTTCCCTACGCACACAGGATACCTCATCCAAAAACTCCACCTCATGCTGCGTTACCCAGCGCGAGAACCGGGCCTCCATTTCTTCCCAGGGTGTTGCCGCGGTATCCGGAATACAGCCTGCAAAGCTGGCAATGCACATCACTCCCATGAACCCGATTTTTCGAATATCCATATCAACTTCTTTATTAACTGATCTAATCAGAGGGATATTTTCTGGTATACCTGATGCGAGTGTCAATAGAAAATGTAAAAAGAGCTCCCTAGGATGAATAAAGATTCGCCTCGCTTATGCCGATTTCTGCTAAAACTGTTTCCAGTGTCACTACCGCCGAGACCGGGAGCCGTAAACAGCTGCAGCAGAGGGCGCAGTTGAAGATCAATCTTCTTACGTTAGTCATAAGATAACCTCTGTTGGGTTAATCGAGGCGGCATAATCGCCACCTCAACCACCTCACAGTCCCTTTTTGGCCTTTTGGGGAAAGTTGCAGCCTTTAGGGAAAAAAGAGGGGCTTTTTACAGAAAATTATCCCATCGCTCTCGTTGGAGAGGAAATTTTGGACGGGAAATATAGGGACGAAAAAGGGCCTTCCGAAGAAAACCCTTAGGAGACCAAAAATTATTCTAAATCGGAGTTCTCTTATTTGGCGCTTAATCCTCTCCCGCTGCAGGCGGGGCTGGTCTGGCGTAGGGTAGCAGGAGGCGTTCCGCCTCTTCGAGGCATCGCTGTATGGCTTCATCAGGGACTAGGTGTGCTCTGAAAATTCGATGAACGCGTTGTTGATCCCGTGGCATGGATATTTTTAATTCTTCCAACATCTGGTCAAAATTAAGGGACCACTCCTCTGCCTTACGTGAGCTTCTCGCCAATTTTTCTTCCCTTTCTCTTTCTAATCGAACCCGGGTTTCTGGAGAAAAAGGCTCTGGTATCACGGGATTCCTTCCGTGGCGGAGCCATTTTAGAAGTTGCTGTGCTTCTTCCAGAGGATCTTTATCTGTTGGCGGCAATTCCGATGTACCTCTGAATCTGTGAACGAGGTTTATCAGAACTCTGGTCTCCTTTTCACATCTTTGACAGAGAGAGACAACGCGATTGAGAGACGTCAGTAAATTTTCCCAATTACGCCTCACCCATTTTTCTTCGGTCACACGGAAAGCCTTCGAGGTTCCTGCCTTGCAAACATAGCCCTCCTCGTCCAAACAAAGCTTAGGGGAAGTCGTCTCCCATATTTCTCCAAAAAACGGATAAACCCTCAATATCTCTCTCGTCCCATCCCACGGATTGCTGACCTGCATTCTCTGCAGGCATTGCATAGATCTCTGTATTTCTTTCTGCCTTTGCGCAAAATCTTCTGTCCGACAGGAGCTATGCTTCCCTATAACGGCCGCCAGATCATCCAGCGGCGTTGCTTCCACTCCCGCCGTGAAAAAACACGCTACACAAACCCTACTCCACGTCCCAAACTTTTTACTATCCATAATCGCAGAAAAGAAGGCTGAGGAACGTCCCCAGCCTGTCAAGATAAAATTTCAGGAGGCTCAGCTTCTAGCACCTGCGCAAGATTTGTGAGGGCATCGATCACTCTCAATTGCCCCTGAAAGTTGCTCCTTATCCTAGAGAATGGTTCCAAAAATTCATCGCATCTCTGCTCTCTCTGGAAATGGTCCCGGGCAGGGTCATCGGTTGCTCCGAATCCACGGTAGGCCCCATGCAATGCGTATTCCATAGCGGGAATGAAAGCATCCCGCAACTCAAAGCAGGCGCGGACGGCTAATTGAAGCCGCGTTGGGTTAGTATTTTCCCTCTCTGGATTGCCATCGTAATTGCCAATCTCTTGTTCCAGATATTGCTGTATGCGTAAGCGAGCGTCCTCAAAATTTTGCTGATGCCACCGTTCCTGTCGCTGTTCACTCACTCTGTGCTGGATATCTAGAGCTCTCTGATAAGCCCCTTCAATGCGTCCTTGACTTTGCGGTGTCCTGACTTCTGGCTCCTCTCTAACCGCTCGCGCAAGAGCCATAAGGCCATCAAGCTCCTCTAGGCACTCCCGGAGGGTGATTTCCAGCTCACGAAAATATCGTAGGAAAGTGTCGCAGTTTTCATTTTCCTGAGAAGAGTCGAAATACGCCAAGTGTAATACATATTCCATATCGGGAATGAGGAAAGTACCCCACGGCTCGACACAAGTGTGCGTCGCCAATTGAAGCCATACTAGGCTGCCGGGATCGTTTGCCTCTCCTTCGTTTCGTCCATTTCCTGTCTCCGGGCTACCCCAAAGAGAGAGACACCAAAATATTCCCAACGCTTTAAGACCATATCTCCTGTCCATAGAAAAATGCACTGTGAAAATGATGAGAATTTTGTCAAAGAAAAAGGATATAATCCCTTCCTTTTTATGCTTTACCGATTTGGACGGGAAACGCAGGGACGAAAAAGGGCCTTCCGAAGAGGGCCCTTTCGTCTGAAGGAATGGATATTTTCTATGGATGATAGATCGCTTGCGGCTTACATCATGTCCCCCATACCGCCGCCCATGCCACCGCCGGGGCCGTGGGCACAGGCATTCTTCTCCTCCGGCAGCTCGGCGACGATGCACTCGGTCGTGAGGAGCAGGCTGGCCACCGAAGCCGCGTTCTGCAGCGCCGTGCGCGTGACCTTGGTCGGGTCGACGACGCCGGTGCCGAGCAGGTTCTCGCACTTCTCGCTCACGACGTTGTAGCCGTAGTGGCTGTCGCCCTTCAGCACCTGGTCGATAACCAGCGCACCTTCCGCACCGGCATTGGCGCAGAGTTGGTAGAGCGGAGCCTTGATGGCCCGGCGGATGATGGCTACCCCGATGGCCTCGTCGCCGCTCAGCTTCAGGGCATCGAGGGCTGGGATGACGTGGATCAGGGCCGCTCCACCACCGGGAAGAATGCCCTCTTCGACCGCCGCTCGGGTCGCGTGCAGCGCATCGTCGACGCGGTCCTTTTTCTCCTTCATCTCCGGTTCCGTCGCCGCCCCGATGCTGATGACGGCCACTCCGCCGGACAGCTTGGCCAGGCGCTCCTGGAGCTTCTCGCGGTCGTAGTCGGAAGTCGCCTCCTCGATCTGGTGGCGGATCAACTTGATGCGCGCCTGGATGTCGTCCGACTTGCCGGCCCCTTCGATGATGGTGGTGTTCTCCTTCTCGATGGTCACCCGCTTGGCCCGGCCGAGGTCATCCAGCTTGATGTTCTCCAACTTGATGCCCAGATCTTCGGTGATGAAGCGCCCGCCGGTCAGGATGGCGATATCCTCCAGCATCGCCTTGCGCCGGTCGCCAAAGCCCGGGGCCTTGACCGCGCAGACGTGCAGGGTGCCGCGGATCTTGTTCACCACCAGGGCTGCCAGCGCCTCGCCCTCCACGTCCTCGGCGATGACCATAAGCGGCTTGCCGCTCTGGGCCACGCTCTGGAGCAGGGGTAGCAAGTCGTTGAGCGAGCTGATCTTCTTCTCGTAGATGAGGATGTAGGGATTCTCCAGCACGCACTCCTGGCCATCGGCATTGGTCACGAAGTAGGGGCTCAGGTAGCCCTTGTCGAACTGCATGCCCTCGACCACCTCCAGCGAGGTCTCGATGCTCTTGGCCTCCTCGACCGTGATCGTCCCGTCCTTGCCGACCTTCTCCATCGCCTCCGCGATGATCCGGCCGATCTCGGTGTCCCAGTTGGCCGAAACCGTGGCCACCTGTCGAATTTCCTCCGAGGTCTCCACCTTCTTGGAGGTCTTTTGGAGCTCCTGCACCGCGACTTCGACGGCCTTGTCGATGCCCCGCTTGACCGCGATGGGGCTGGCGCCGGCCGAGACGTTTTTCAGTCCCTCCCGGTAGATGGACTCGGCCAAAACCGTCGCCGTCGTCGTCCCATCACCGGCGCTGTTCGAGGTCTTCGACGCCACCTCCCGTACCATCTGGGCCCCGATGTTCTCGTAGGGATCCTTCAGCTCGATCTCCTTGGCCACAGTCACCCCGTCCTTGGTGATGCCCGGCACACCGAACTTCTTTTCCAGGAGCACATTGCGGCCCTTGGGCCCTAGGGTGACCTTGACCGCCCTGGCCAGTTTGGAAACCCCTTCCAATACCTTCTTGCGGGCTTCCTCGTCAAATATGAGTTGTTTTGCCATAAGTGTGATAAATTTGGGTTAAACGAAGGGATTAGGTTTAGGCCTTAGTCTCCGTGAAGACCGCCATGACGTCGTCCTGGCGCAGAAGCATGTAGGTTTCGTCACCGTACTTAACTTCCGTGCCTCCATACTTGCTGATCAGCACACGGTCGCCGACCTTCACGTCGAACGTGATCTCGTGACCGTGTTCATCGCGACCACCGGTTCCGAGCGCCACCACCGTCGCCTCCTGCGACTTCTCCTTTGCGGCGTCCGGAATGATGATCCCGCCTTTGACCTGTTCTTTCTCCTCGATCTGCTTGACGAGGAGACGATTTCCTAAGGGTTTTATGCTCATAGTCTCATCGATTTTGGATTATTTGGGTTGAAAAAAATGCGTGCGGCGGCCTCTTAGTTTTTCCCATCGACCACCTCGAAGTCGGCGTCGACCACCTTGCCCGAGTCCTCCGCCCCGGCGGCCTTGTCCGCCTCCTCTTTGGCGTGCTCGGAGCCGAAGGGCTTTTCGGCCGATGGGGGAGGCGGAGGGGCGTTCGGATCCTTGTAGATCTCCCGGGCCATCTCCTGGAATTTGGTGATCACCTTCTCGTAGGCCGAGCGCAGTTCTTCCGTGGAGGCGTCGTTGTTCTCCAGGACTTTTTTAGATTCCTCCACCGCCGCTTCCGCCTCCTGGCGCATCTTCTCCGGCAGCTTGCTCCCCATTTCCTTGAGCTGCTTCTCGGTCTGGTAGACGGTGGAATCGAGCATGTTGCGGATCTCGACCTGCTCCTTCTTCTTCCGATCCTCCTCGGCGTACTGGTCCGCCTCTTTTCGGAAGCGCTCCACCTCTTCCTCGGACAGACCGGAGGCCCCCGTGATCGTGATGTGCTGGTCCTTGCCGGTGCCCTTGTCCTTGGCCGTGACCTTGAGGATGCCGTTGGCGTCGATGTCGAAGGTCACCTCGATCTGCGGCACTCCGCGGGGGGCGATGGGTAGGCCGTCCAGGCGGAAATCCCCCAGGGTCTTGTTGTCCCGGGCCATGGGTCGCTCCCCCTGCAGCACCCGGACGTCGACGGCGGTCTGGTTGTCCGCGTAGGTGGAAAAGACCTGGGTTTTTTTAGTGGGAATCGTGGTGTTGCGCTCGATCATCGGCGTCGATACCCCGCCGGCGGTCTCGATGCCCAGGGTCAGCGGCGTGACGTCCAGCAGGAGCACATCGGTCACGTCGCCCTTCAGCACACCGCCCTGGATGGCGGCGCCGATCGCCACCACCTCGTCGGGGTTGACCCCCTGATGCGGCTCCTTGCCGGCGATCTCCCGAGCGGTCTCGATGACCTTGGCCGAACGGGTCATGCCCCCCACCAGCACCAGTTCGTGGATGTCGTCCTTCGTCAGGCCGGCGTCCTTGAGGCAGTTCAGGGAGGGCTGGATGGTCCGCTGGTAGAGCGCGTCGCAGATCTTTTCCAACTGGGAACGGTTCAGACTCACGTTCAAATGCTTCGGCCCGCTGGCATCGGCGGTGATGAAGGGCAGGTTGATATCCGTCTGCTGCGTGGAGGACAGCGCAATCTTCGCCTTTTCCGCCTCTTCCTTCAGGCGCTGATGGGCCATGGGGTCGCTCCGCAGGTCGATGCCGTTGGTCCTCTTGAACTCCTCCGCCAGCCAGTCGATGACGCATTTATCCCAGTCATCGCCGCCCAGGTGGGTGTCGCCATTGGTGGCCTTGACCTCGAAGACCCCATCGCCGATTTCCAGAACGGAGACGTCGAAGGTGCCGCCGCCCAGGTCGTAGACCGCGATTTTTTCCTCCTTTTTCTTGTCGAGGCCGTAAGCGAGAGAGGCGGCCGTCGGCTCGTTGATGATCCGGAGTACCTCCAGTCCGGCGATGGTGCCCGCGTCCTTGGTCGCCTGCCGCTGGGCGTCGTTGAAATAGGCCGGCACGGTGATCACCGCCTGGGTGACTTTTTCCCCCAGATAGGCCTCGGCGTCGGCCTTCAGCTTAGCCAGTACCATCGAGGAAATCTGTTCCGGTGAAAATCGCTCCGTCTTCCCGCCCACTTCGCACTCGATCCAGGCGTCGCCGTTCTTGCCCTCCACCACTTTGTAGGGCAGACCTTCGATCTCCTTCTTGATCTCGTTGTACCTGCGCCCGATTAGGCGCTTGGCCGAAAAAATCGTATTTTGGGGATTCGTGATCGCCTGCCGCTTGGCCGCCTGGCCCACCAGCCGCTCACCGGTTTTGGTGAAGGCCACCACCGACGGGGTCGTGCGGGCGCCCTCGGAATTCGGGATGACCACCGCCTTGCCCGCCTCCATCACGGCCATGCAGGAGTTGGTCGTCCCCAGATCAATGCCCAGTATCTTTGCCATAGGATTCCTTTCTGCTAGTTATCGCTTAGTGTAGTAGCAATTTTTATGCCAAGGAGGTGTGTCTGGGGGAAATTTTCGTCGTGAGAGAAGATTTTTGCCCTCTTTATTTTTCCCGCCGCCTTTGCGGCGCGGGGGCGAGGAAAAGAAGCTTCCTCACCCCCGCGCCGGTGGGCCCGCGGCTCCGCCCTCCGCGGCGGAGCCGCGGGCCCGTGCCCCTTCGGGGCTCCAAAGGCGGCGGCAGCCCGCCCACCCTGCAAGAAGGCCCAAGGGCCTTCATTGCCCACTCTCCGGAGGCAGATCGCCGCCGTGGCGCCGGCCATCCCGGGGGACGAAACTGGGGATGGAGAATTTCATCTGTTGGGGATTTCTTTCATCTGCTGGAAATTTAGGGCCTGGGCACCCGAGGGGGCTCTTGGCATTGTGCTGTCTAGGGTGGACCCCTGGTTCAAACACCGCTTTCCGCGGGCAGAGCAAATTTTTTCTCCTCACTGGGTGTGTTCTTCTCGTCGAGCCTCACTGGGCGCGATGGCCGGCGACCCGGCTCCGGCGCCCGCTCCGCGGAGCGGGCGCCGGAGCTCCTTTGCTCTGCAAAGGGGCCATCGCGCCCAAAAAGACTCTCCCTATCTCGGCATTTTCGTGCCCCAGCAGTCGAACGGCTACTGGAGCTTTTCAGGTTGAGAGCTGAGGTTTCTCAGGAATTCTCGGCCTTCAGGGCCGCCTGGGCGGCGGCCAGGCGGGCGACCGGTACCCGTTTCGGCGAGCAGCTGACGTAACTCAGTCCGAGGTGATGGCAGAACTGGATCGTGTCCGGATCCCCCCCGTGCTCACCGCAGATGCCGACCTTGAGGTCAGACTTGGTCCTGCGCCCTCGCTCGACCGCCAGCTGCATCAGCTGGCCCACGCCCTCCACGTCCAGAGTGGCGAAGGGATTGCGCTTCACGATCTCCTCCCCGACGTACTGGGGCAGAAAACTGCCCGAGTCATCGCGGCTCATGCCCAGCGTGGTCTGGGTCAGGTCGTTGGTGCCAAAGCTGAAGAACTGCGCCTCCTGGGCGATCGCATCGGCGACCAGGGCCGCCCGGGGCAGCTCGATCATGGTGCCCACCGTATACGCGAGGACACAGTTTCTGTCCCGCATGACACACTGGGCCGCCGCATGGATGAGGGCCGCCTGGTGCCGGAGCTCGTCCGTAAAGCCCACCAGGGGTACCATGATCTCCGGCGCGACGGGAATGCCCTCCGCCAGCACCTGGGCCGCCGCCTCGAAGACAGCCGTGGCCTGCATCTCGCTGATCTCGGGATAGGAAATGCCGAGCCGGCAGCCGCGGTGGCCCAGCATCGGGTTCTGCTCGTGCAACACCGCCACCCGCAGGCGGATTTTTTCCAACTCCAGGCCCGTCCGCCGGGCCAAAGCCTTCATGGTCTCCTCATCCTGGGGCAGAAACTCGTGCAGCGGCGGATCCAGGAGACGGATCGTGACCGGCCTACCCTGCATCGCCCGAAAAATCGCCTCGAAATCTCCCCGCTGGAGCGGCTTCAGCTTGGCCAGGGCCGCCTTGCGCTCCTCCACGCTTTCCGCCAGGATCATCTCGCGCATGAAGTCGATGCGCTGGCCCTCGAAGAACATGTGCTCCGTGCGGCAGAGCCCGATGCCCTCGGCCCCCAGTGCAAAGGCCTCGGCGGCCTGGGCCGGCGTGTCCGCATTGGCCCGAACGCCCAGCCGGCGCCTCCGGTCGGCCCAGGTCATGAGGGTGTCGAAGAGGCGATAGGTAGTGCTTTCCTCCGCCGACAGCTGGCCGGCCAGGACGCGGTTCACCTCCGAGGGCACGGTGGCGAGGGAGCCGAGAAAGACCTCGCCGGTTGTGCCGTCGAGGGAGAGGGCCTCGCCTTCATGCAGCAAATGCTCCCCGCAGCGCAGGGTCTGGCTGGCGTAGTCCATCTCGATGGCGGTGGCGCCGCAGACGCAGACCTTCCCCATCTGGCGGGCCACCAGGGCGGCATGGGAACTGACCCCGCCGCGGCTGGTCAGAATACCCTCCGAGGCCAGCATTCCCCGAATGTCCTCCGGCGAGGTCTCCTGGCGGCAGAGGATGATCCGCTCGCCCTGGGCCTGGAGCTCCTCCGCCCGCTTCGCCGAAAAGCAAATTTTTCCCGAAGCGGCCCCCGGGCCGGCCGGCAGTCCCTGGGCGATCTTGCTCATCGAGGCTTTCTTCCCCTCGTCGAAGACCGGCACCAGCAGGCCGGAGATCGAATCGGCCGGAATGCGCCGCAGGGCCTCCTCCTGGGAGATCTTTTCCTCCTCCACCATCTCGACCGCGATGCGTACCGCCGCCAGGCCGGTGCGCTTGCCATTGCGGGTCTGGAGCATGTAGAGCCGGTCCTGCTCGATGGTGAACTCGAAGTCCTGCATGTCGCAGAAGTGCTCCTCCAGCTTTTGGCGCACCTCCAGCAGAGCGGCGTAGCTCCCGGGCATTTCCCCCTCCATCGCGGCGATGGGCTGGGGGGTGCGGATGCCGGCCACGACGTCCTCGCCCTGGGCATTGACCAGGTACTCGCCGTAGAACTGCTTCTCCCCCGTGGCGGGATTGCGGGTGAAGGCCACGCCGGTGGCGCAGCGATTGCCCTGGTTGCCGAAGACCATCGCCTGCACATTGACCGCCGTCCCCCATTCCGAGGGGATGTTGTACTTCCGCCGGTAGATCACCGCCCGCTCGTTGTCCCAGGACTCGAAAACCGCGCCGATCGCCCCCCGCAGCTGCTGGCCGACCTCCTGAGGGAATTCTCGTCCCGTCTGCCGGCGAATCAATTCCTGGTAGCGGCGGATCAGCTCCTGCAACGAGGACTCGTCCAGTTCCGGATCCTGCGCCACCCCCGCCTCCTGCCGGATGTTTTTCAAAATTTCCTCGAAGGGATCGGCCGCGTGCTCGTCCGGTGCGTGAATGCCCAGCACCACATCGCCGTACATCTGGATGAAGCGCCGGTAGCAGTCCTGCGCGAAGCGGCCGTTCTGGGTCTTGTTTTTCAGGCCGATGACGGTCGCGTCGTTGAGTCCTAGGTTGAGGATCGTGTCCATCATCCCCGGCATCGACTCGCGGGCCCCCGAGCGCACCGAGAAGAGCAGGGGATTGTCGGCGTCGCCGAAGCGCTTGTGCTGCTGCTCTTCCACGTGCTGGACGGCCGTCTGCACCTGCTCCCAGAGCTCCTCCGGCAGTTTTCCTCCCGCTTTCCGGTACAGGGCGCAGACCCCCGTCGTGAGGGTGAAGCCCGGGGGCACCGGCAGCTGAATCCGGGCCATTTCGGCCAAATTCGCCCCCTTCCCCCCCAGCAGTGCCCGCCGAGACGCGTCGCCGTCGGTCTGGCGGCCGAATTCGTAGATATAAGTCCCTATGGCCATAACAAATCCTCGGGTTCCGATCGAGGGGAAGTCCCCCAGCTTCCCTTGAGGCAAGCCTCCCCTAGTGTCCCCCTCCCTTATCCGGAAACCCCTTCCGGCTCATCTAACCGAAATCCCCCTCTGCGCGCAAGCCAAAATCCTCGAGGCGGGTCGATGGCTCTGTTTGGGACCGCGTTGTGAGTGTTGTGTAGGGCTCGCATCGTCTTCGCCGCCTTTGGAGCCCCGAAGGGGCTCGGGCCCGGGGGGGCGCCGCCGGGAGGCCCCCCCCGGCCCCCGGGCCCCCCCCCCCCCGGGGGGGGGCGTATTTTTATATACACCCCCCCCCCCACGCG
>JAIRLG010000072.1 GCA_031259625.1 Puniceicoccales bacterium | reverse complement strand
ACGGCAAAATACTGTTTTGTCCTTGGGGAAGCTTTGGTTCCTGAAGGGTTGTCCCTAACGGTGCTTTTGGCCCTGAAGGGGATTTTTTGCCCCTAAGGGGACTTTGGGTTCTTGAGGGGACTTTTGGTCTCTAGGAGAGGTCTCTGAGGGTTTGCGCCAAAAGGGTCTTTTGGCCCTAATGCGTTGTTTTGGCCCGAGTGGGTTTGTCGCCTAGTGGGGCCGCCTTTGCGTGAGGGGAAGGGAAAGTTCCTTACCCTTCCCCTCACGCGGCGCCCGCGCCGCAGGCGCGGGCGCCAGGGCCCGTAGGGCCCAAAGGCGGCCCCAAACACCGGGTGGAGGCGCTTCCCTTTCGCCCTTGACCCCAGGGTCGCTTTCTTAGCCTTCGGGGGATTCAGGCGTTTGGTTTTCCGCTGTCTTTGGATTCCGGAGGAATCGGCCCGCGCAGCGGGCCCCAGGGGCCCAAGGAAGGCGGCCGCCTTTCTTGGGCCCCTGCAAAGACAGCGGCGGATGCCTGAAAACGGTCGAATTATGCTGCGAGTGGGGATTGTCGGATTGCCCAATGTGGGGAAGAGCACGCTCTTCAATGCCCTGACGCGGACGCACAAAGCCGCGGCGGAAAATTATCCCTTCTGCACCATTGAGCCGAACGTGGGTAGGGTGGCGGTGCCGGACGGGCGTCTGGAGCCCCTCAGGGAAATGGTCAAGACGGACAAGGTGGTGCCGGCCGTCATCGAGTTCGTCGACATCGCCGGTCTGGTGGCCGGGGCCTCCCGGGGCGAGGGACTCGGCAACCAATTCCTGGCCCACATCCGCGAGATGGATGCCATCCTGCAGGTCGTCCGCTGCTTCGAGGATGAGGACATCGTCCACACGATGGGGGCGGTGGATCCGCTGCGGGACATCGAGATCATCCGGACGGAGCTGCTGCTGGCGGACCTGCAATCGGTGGAGGGTCAGCTGGAGAGGGGGCGCAAGAGGGCCCGCAGCGGCGAGAAGGGGGCGCTGGAGCAGGTGGGATTGCTGGAAAAAATCTGTGCCCAGCTGGATCGGGGGAAGCCCATCGGGGCCTCAGCGCTGTCCGCCGAGGAGCGGGCCCGGGCAGAAGATTTCCACCTCCTGAGCTCGAAGCCGATGCTCTTCGCCTGCAACGTGGCCGAAGGGGATTTAAAAAATCCCTCGGCCAATCCCCATGTGGCCCGGGTGGAGCAGCATCTTCGGGAGCAGGCCGAGGGGGAGATCTGTGTCGTGAGCGCCCGCATCGAGCAGGAGCTCATCGCCCTGTCCCCGGAGGATGCCCGGGCCTATCTGGAGGAAATCGGGGTGCGGGACAGCGGCGTGGCCCAGTTGATCCAGAAGAGCTATGCCCTGCTGGGCCTGGCCTCCTACTTCACGGCTGGCGAGAAGGAGGTACATGCCTGGACCTTTAGGCGGGGGATGAAGGCGCCGGCCTGCGCCGGCCTCATCCACGGCGATTTCGAGCGGGGATTTATCCGGGCCGAGGTGATCGGCTACGAGGATTTGAGGAGGGCCGGCTCGGTGGCCCGGGCCCGGGAGCAGGGCACCTACCGCCTGGAGGGCAGGGATTACGAGGTGCAGGACGGCGATGTCCTGGTCTTCCGCTTCAACGTATGAAGGGGCTTCAGGAGGCCCCTCTGGCCCCGGCGGGGCCCCGGCCCGATTTCCTGATCGTCGCCGGAGAGGCCTCGGGGGATGAGCATGCGGCCCGTATGGTGGAGGGTTTATTCCGGGAAAATCCCCGGGTGTCGGTCTACGCCTTCGGCGGGAAAAATCTCCGGGCGGCCGGGGCGCATCTGCTCTATGACCTGACCCAGCACGCCGTCGTGGGCCTGTGCGAGGTTTTGAGGAATCTCCGCCTGTTCCGGCGATTGCTCGCGGCGGTCATCGACTGGGTGGCCACTTACAGGCCGCGTACGGTCTGTTTGGTGGATTACCCGGGCTTCAACCTGCGATTGGCCCAGGGGCTTTTCCAAAGGGGTTTAAGCCGGAAGGGCGGCGGCGAGGTGGCGCTCTACTACTACATCAGCCCGCAGATCTGGGCCTGGAAGGCGAAGCGCCGCCTGGGGATGGCCCGCTGGCTCGACCATCTGGCGGTTATCTTTCCCTTTGAGAAGGATTTTTTCGCCGACACCCCGCTGCGGGTCTCCTTCGTCGGCCATCCTCTGTTGGGCGCCGGAACCTCTCCGGCCCTGTCGTACGATCCCCGGGGGGCGCTGCTCCTGCTGCCCGGCAGCCGTGTGGCCACCGTCCTCCGGCTCTTCCCGCTGATGCTGGAAACCTTCCGGCGCCTGCGTCCCCAATTCCCCCAACTCTCGGCGGCGGTGCCGTATGCCGACGAGGGGGTGTTTAGGGAATTACAGGAAATGTTTTCGAAATACGAAGACCTGCAGCCATCCCTGCGATTCGTTCCCGTCTCGGACCAAAATCTTCCCTGCGCGGCCGGCCTGATGGTCTCCGGCACCCTGTCCCTCCGGTGTGCCCTGGCCGGTATCCCGGGGGTCATCACCCACAGGCTCCATCCCCTGAGCTACTTCCTGGCCCGGCACTGGGTCAAGATCCCCCACATCGGCATGGCCAATATTCTGCTGGGGCGAAAAGCGGTGCCGGAGTACATCCAGGGCGAGGCCAAGCCCTCCGTCCTGGGTGAGGAGCTTGCGCAATGCCTGCGGGATCCCCAGAGAATCGAACGGGCGCAGCGGGATGCCGAGGCCCTGAAGGCCCTCCTCGGCGTGCAGCCGGACCTGACGGTGACGGAGTGGCTCCTCACTTCACTGGAGGAGAAGTTTTAGGGAAAATCCCAAGAGGAAAAGCGGGGAAAAGCGCAAGTCTTACGGCGTAAAGGATTTTAGGGGAAACTCCAAAATGGCACCGGAAAAAGAGTGAGTCTTGCAAAAGACTAAGTTCTATGCCGTAAGGGCCGAGTTGAGAAATTTTGGGGTGGGTGGGCGGGGTTAGGCGCTGTCTTTGGATTCCGGAGGAATCGGCCCGCGGAGCGGGCATCAGAGCGGCCCATGAAAAGGCCCTTTTCATGGGCCGTTCTGCAAAGACAGCGCCGGGGCCGGTGAAACCCTTTCCTTTGACGCCGGGGCCGACGAGGCCCTTTCCGACAAAACCCTTTCCTTCTGCACGATTTCCCAGAGCCTGGGCAGCCAGCGGCGGTGGGGGCCCGAGAGGGGGATGCACTCCAGTTCCGCCGCCGAGAACCAGCGACCGCCGGAGGAGATTTTTTCGTCGGCTTCCAGAATATAGAAGTTTTCCGTGAACCGGGTAAGGCCGATGCTTCGCCGGCCCGTAAAGATGGGCGGGGGGAGATTTGGGGAAAGTGGGTTTGGGATTTCCGGAAATTCCCAGATGAGGGCCGTGGGCTTGGTCGACGGGCCCATGGGCGAGAGGAGGAGCCGGCCGTGCCGGAAAAAGAGTCCGCGGGCCCTAAGGGCTTTTCTGGAGCTGGAGACTTTGAACCGCGGGATGTGCTCGGCTGTCGCGTGGCGATGGGCCCGACAGTGGGGACGTAGGGGGCAGAGCGGGCACTGCGGATGCTGGGGCAGACAGACCAATGCGCCGAGCTCCATGAGTCCTTCGTTGTAGAGGGCATGCCGTTGGGGATCGAGGCAGCGCTCGGCCAGGGGGCGGAGATAACTCAGGGCCTGGGCCCGGCCGTCGAAGGGACGCCGGACATCGCCAAAGCGCAGCAGTACGCGGAGAATATTTCCATCCATGACGGCCACCGGTACATTTTGGGCAAAGCTGGCGATGGCCGCCGCCGTGTAGCGGCCGATGCCGGGAAGTTTTCCCCAGTCGTCGACCGTTTGAGGCACCTGCCCTTGCCGTCGAATGATCCGGGCGATTTCGCGGAGCGCCGAGGCCCGCCGGTAGTAGCCCAGTCCCTCCCACAGGCCCAGAACCTCCGCCTCCTCGGCCCGGGCCAGGCTTTCCAGGTCCGGAAAGCGCCGGATCCATCGCTGGAAATAGGGCACGACCGTTTTGACCTGGGTCTGCTGGAGCATCATCTCCGAGACGAGGGTGTGGTAGACGGAGCGCTCCTGGCGCCAGGGCAGGGGACGGGCCCGGTGGACGTAGAAATCGATCACCGCCCGCCGGAGAAAGAGGATCGCCTTTGGGGACAGATGGGGGGACGGCATGGGACTTCATGGCGCGAAAAACTTTAGGTTTGGCAATCCGGATGAAATTTCTATAAAAGACCGACGGAGCTTATTATGGGAAACAGGGTGAATTTACTGTTGGAGAAGGCTGGCTGGATTCGTGGATCGTTAGGGAACAGGTGAATTTACTGCTGGAAAAGGTTGGCTAGGCTTATGGATCGTAGGGAACGGGTGAATTGGTTGCTGGAGAAGGCTGGCTGGGTTTGTGGATCGTTAGGGAACAGGTGAACTTACTGCTGGAAAGGGTTGATTGGGTTTATGGATCGTAGGGAACGGGTGAATTTACTGCTGGAGGGGGTTTCGAAGCGCCTGGGGATTGGGCTGAAATTCGACGGCGAGGGCACCACTTGTCGGTTTCGGGACAACGGCTCGCAGCGGCACTACATTTTAGAGGTGCTGGAGAATCACGACATGCTCTACATCTACTGCCCGCTGATGGAACTGCCCTGCGAGGGGCGCGAGACCTTTTTCCAGTTCCTCCTGAGCCTCAACCTACACGGGCTCCTGACGCAGCACGCCTTCGTCGGCCTCGACGAGGTGAAAAATCTCATCGTCATGTCCTACTCCTTCCCCGTCGAGCTCCTGGACGAATCGCTGCTCTTCAACCTGATCGTCCACTTCACCGCCTCGGCCGAAAAAGTCTACCGGATGCTGGACAATTTCCTCAAGTCGAACTCCTTCGCCAAGGGCATCGGGGCGAGCCGCCGCAATGACCTGGCCAAGGCGAGCCGGCTTCGGGTTCGGATTTGAAAAAAGATGTCGGACTTCCCCTATGCCTTGGGCTCAGCCTCGACGGGATCGGTGCAAGAGACGGTCGGCCTCTCCGGTGGGCCGAGGGAGCTGGAGAATCCGATCAGCTCCCTGGCGGAGCTGCTGCAGTCCCATGGCGATCTGCCGGGCTCTCCGCTGGCGGAGGTGGTGGAGGCGAGGATGGATTTGAGCGTCGTCGAGAAGCATGAGGAGGAGTCGACCCGCAGCGTCGGCCAGATGGAGCGGGAGGGGGTTTTTCTGGACACCGACGGCGATGGGATTCCGGACTACCGCGATGTGAGCGGCAGTGAGTCGCGCTTCGAGCAGGAGGCGGATAAGAGGACGGCCGCTGCGATGGAGATGCTGAGGACGATGATGGGAGGGGTCCTCGGATTTGGCTTCCGGACCGATGCCCTGAAATCGGAGGAGGGCGTGAGTGAAATTTCGAAGGCCCAGGGAGGAGCCTTGCAGACGACCCTGGCGGCCACCCATAAAAATCGCGTCACGACGGACTTCGATGTCGGGGTCTCGCCCCGGCACCAGACGGCCCAGAAGCGGAGGGAGTTTTTCCGCCGGACGAGGGAGCTCCGGGGCCTCGGCCATGTGGAAGGTTTTTATAAGAGTATGCCTAAAGTGGCGAATCGCTCCCGGATCGGCGATGATGTGTCGAAGCCGCGCTGAGGATTACTTTTGCCCTGAAGATTAACTTCGCACTGAGAATTATTTTTGTGCGGAGGATGAATTCTGCGCTGAAGATTGGGGAAATTGTTTGGGGGAGCTTCGTTTGGGGTTTTTGGGGCGATGGCCCGTCGGAGAACGGCCTCCGGCCGTTCTCCGACCCGGCTGTTTCCCTGAAATGAATCTCCATTTCAGGGAAACAGCCCCCTGGCTCCGCCAGGGGGCCATCGCCCACCCCCCGTTCCTCATCTTCTCGGCCCGCCTCAATTATCCTTCCATCGTCCGCATTTTTTTCCTGTTCAGCCTGAGGCTTTGTTCAGGTTTAGGTTCGGATCCTTCTCTGATTATTTGCTTGTAAGGATACCCAAGGCTTCCAGAAATGCGAGGAGTTGGCGATGATCCGTCTAGGAAGGACAGGAGTCTGAGAAAATCGATGAAAGGGGGAAAATCGATGGAAGAGGCGATTCTCGTCGGCGTTCTGAACCTCACACCGGATTCCTTCTCGGACGGCGGTCTTTACGCTACGCCGGACCGGGCCCTGGAGCACGCGCGCCGGATGCGGGCGGAGGGAGCCGCCTACATCGATGTGGGGGGCGAATCGACCCGCCCGGGCTTTACGGCCGTAGGTGTGCGGGAGGAATGGGAGCGCATCGCCCCGGTCATCGAGGGCCTGCGGCGGGAGCGCATCCCGTTCTCGGTCGATACGCGGAAGCGGGAACTGATTCCATTGGCTCTGGACGCCGGAGCGGCGATGATCAACTTCCAGGGCGGTGTTCGCGAGGCCCTGGAGCTGACGAGTTCACCGGAAATTCTCCAGGGGCATTGGGTCCTGATGTACAACGGCCGTACGGACGAGGAGGCCGAGGATCTCTCGCCCGAGCGGCGGAGAGTCCTGTTTTTCGAGCGCTGTGCCGAGCAGCTGGCTTCGAGGAAGATCCCCGCCGAACGCGTCCTCTTCGACCTCGGCATCGGCTTCGGCACTTCGGACGAGGAGGTCAAGCTTCTGCTCCGCCGGCAGGGGTATTTCATCCGGCGTTGGAACCATCCCTGGATGCTGGCGATTTCCAAAAAATCCTTCCTGAGGCGCTGGTGTTCGGATGCGGAACCGGAGCGGCGGCTGGATCTCAGCCTGGCGCTGGCGGTCATGGCCTACCGGCAGGGCTGCCGCTACTTCCGCGTCCACGATGTCCGGCCCCATCGGGATTGCCTCCGGGCCGTGCGCGAGATCTATGGATAGTTTATTCCTGCGAGGGCTTTCCTATGAGGCGCGGCACGGCGTCGAGGATTTTGAGCGTCGGATCCCCCAGACGTTTGAGCTCTCCGTCGAACTTCGCGGTGATTTCGCCCGGGCCATCGCGGCGGATGAGCTGGCGGAGGCGGTGGATCACAATGCGGTGGAGCGCCTCCTGGACAAAGAAATCCACGCGAAGAGCTTCCATCTCATCGAGACCCTGGCGTCCCATCTGGTGATGGAGCTTTTCCGAGCCTTCCCCACCGTGAGGGAAATTCGTCTGGAGCTGAGCAAGCGGCCGCTGGCGTGGGAGGGGAAATCCTACCGCTCGGTCGGCTTTTCCCTGGAAAGACGACGTCCTGATGCGTGCTTACCTCTCGCTCGGGACTAATCTGGGCGACCGGGAGGCCCAGCTCCGGGAAGCCGTAGGGCTTCTGCAGGAGCGTTTCGGCCTTTTCGCCCTTTCCAGTCTCTGGGAGACGGAGCCCTGGGGCCGTGTCCGGCAACCGCCCTTCCTGAACCTCGCCCTGGGACTCGAGGTCTCCATGCCCCTCTCAGAGTTTTTCTCCTGCATCCAGGCCATCGAGCAGCGGCTCGGCAAGAGGAAGGATGGCTTCTGGGCTGCCCGGAACATCGACATCGACCTCCTCTTCTGGGGCCACGGGCATCACCGCTCTCCGCATCTGCTGGTGCCGCATCCCCATTGGCATCAACGGGCATTTGTCCTGAAACCCCTTCTGGAAATCGCCCCGCTGTTCAATCCCGGAGGGAAAAATCTCCCCTTCTGGCTGCGGCGCTGCGAGGCCGAAGATCCCTCCGGTGCCATGCGCCGTGTCGGCCCCCTTAAGGGCATTTCCCTCCCCCAGCCTGCTCCCCTGAGTTACGAGGAATTGGAGGCACAGGGACTCGTCCTCAGGGGAATCGTAGGGGTGGATAAGCGGCAGGGCCTGGCGCGCGGAGGAAGGATTCCCTGGGACATACCCGAAGACCGTTCCTTTTTTCGCGAGCAGACCCGCGGCGGCATCCTGTGCCTGGGGCGCAGAACCGCGGAATCCCTGCCACCTGCCTTCGCTCCGGCCGAGCGCGAGCTGTGGATTCTGAGCCGGAATACGTCCTCCTGCGGCCGTTTTCCCAAAGCCCTGGTCTTCCATCATCCGGAAGAGCTGCGGGATGTCCAGACGCCGAAGCGCATTTGGATCTGCGGCGGCGGAGAAGTTTATGCGCAATTCCTCCCCCTCTGCTCGGATATCTATCTGACGCAGGTAGCGGCGGATTACCACTGCGACCAGTTCCTCGACCTTTCCTGGTGGAAATGCTTTCCCGACGTACGCTGCCTCAGCCGCAGTCCCCACGGCACCATCTGGCACTACCGACGCCTTGGAGAATAGACCTTATAGCGTGTAGAGCGGAATTTTCTTGCCCCATGGGCCGAAGAGCCATAATATAGCAGAACCGAGGCACTGTGCCTCATTTCAGGGAGGAATGATGAGGAGTGGGAAAATTCGTCTGGCGGTGCTCAGTTGTCTGTTCGGCACCCTAGCTGTGGGTGGCACTTTAAATGCAGGGCATAGCAAATCTTGGAAAGATTGGGAAGACGCAGTGGTAGTTGAGTTTGTTAGAGTACGCCAAGAGAATCTGGATATCTGTTGGCAGGATTGCGCCGATGCGGTTAATCAAGTGCGGGGAGAGCTTGGATTAGAACCTGTGCGAACGGCAGAGGCATGCCGTAAGCGCTGGAATTGTGTTTTGAAAAAGTCGAATCCTGGATTGCGATGGCGCAAAGAACATCATGTGCCGCACCTCGGGTGGACAGACGCTGAAGATCAGCAGCTTGCAGAATGTGTAGACTGGTGTAAAATTGGAGATTTTATCCCTTGGAAAGCAGTTTCACAGAACATGAGGGGAAATGGGTATGGTAGAACGACACAACAGTGCCGTGATCATTGGAAAATCCTCACTCGTCGATCTGATTCACGGAGAACAGCTGCAGCGATAGCGCCTCCGCCGCCGGCTCAAATCCTCTGTGCTAGAAGAGTGCCGTATTTTCCAGGTCCA
>JAIRLG010000029.1 GCA_031259625.1 Puniceicoccales bacterium | reverse complement strand
CAGCAGCAGCGGGTGGCCCTGGCCCGGGCACTGGTGGTGCGGCCCAACTGCCTCCTCCTGGACGAACCGCTCTCCAACCTCGATGCCCAGCTGCGCAACGAGATGCGGGTCGAGATACGAAAAATCTGCAAGGAGAATGGACTGACGACGATCTACGTAACCCACGACCAGAAGGAGGCGCTCTCCATCGCCGACCGCATCGCCGTGCTGTCGCAGGGGAAGGTGGAGCAGGTGGGCACGCCGATGGAGCTCTACCGGCGGCCGAAAAACGCCTTCGTGGCGAACTTCATAGGGGAGACCAACCTGCTGGAGGGTGTCGTCCTGCGCAGCCGTGCGGAGGGCATCATGGTGCGGACACAGGTCGGGAGCTTCAGCGGTGTGCTGTCCCATCGGGACCAGGTGCCCGCGGCGGGCACGAAGGTCCAGGTCTCCCTCCGACCGGAAGTGCTGCGGCTGGACCTCTATCCCTCGGAGGACAACTGCATCGAGGGGCGCATCGAGACGGCCACCTACTTCGGCGAAATCGCCCACTACCAGTTCGAGAGGGATGGCATCTCCCTTAAAATCTCCGAGCTGAATCCGCAGCATTTCGAGTCCTTTCAGCAAAAGACGGTTTATGCCTATGCTCCACCGGAAGATGTCGTCATCCTCTCGGACTGAGGGGCCCTGAATCCCGCCCCTTTCGGGACTTATGCTAAACCTTCAATCCGAGTCCAGTTCCAGGGCGAAGCTCCTCGCCATCCTCGCCCTCATCGTCCTGGTCATCGCCATCCCCTTCCTCTTCCGCTCCCCCTCCGACTCCCTCGTCCCCACCAACAGCGAAGACGTCCTGGTCATCATCACGGCCCACAACGAGGCGCTGCGGCGGGAGTATAGCCACGGGTTTCAGGAGTGGCATCGCCGGAAAACGGGTCGGAAAATCGTCATCGACTGGCGGCATCCGGGGGGCGGCCGCGACGTCGCCCGCTACGTCGATTCCATGTTCCTCAACCATTTTCGGCTCCACTGGGAAGGACTCGGCCGCCGCTGGAGCCAGGAAATCCGAGGCATTTTTCTGCGCCTGGAGGAAATCGGCCCCCGGTCCTCGCCCCTGGAACGGGAAGTCCGGGACGTTTTCCTGAACTCCCAGGTCGGATGCGGGGTCGACCTCTTCTTCGGCGGCGGGGTCTTCGAGCACCAGCTGAACGGCCGCAAGGGCTATACCGTGGCCAGCCGGCTTCAGGAGGAGCACCCGGAGCTCTTCACGGAGGATACGATCCCCGCCCTTTTCGCCGGCGAGCGGCTCTACGACGAGAATGGCCTCTGGTACGGCGGCAGTCTCAGCACCTTCGAGATCATCTACAACGAAGACGCCCTGAGGGAGTTGGGCATCGAGCATCCCCCGCGGCGCTGGATGGACTTGGCGAATCCGAAATTTTTCAGGGGCATCGCCATCGTGGATCCATCCAAAAGCTCCTCGACCCTAAAGTCCTTCGAAATGCTCGTCCAGCAGCAGATGCAGGAATCGCTGCGGGAGCGGCAGAGGGAATCGGGCAAGACCTCGATGACCCCGGCGCTGGAGCAACAGGCGGTAGAGCAGGGCTGGATTCGGGGTCTCCAGCTGCTGCAGAAGATCATCGCCAACGGGCGCTACTTCACCGATTCCTCTGGAAAAACGGTCACCGACGTCGCCGCCGGCAACTGCCCGGTCGGGATTGCCGTTGACTTCTACAGCCGGGCCCAGCGGGCGAATATCCAGGAACGGGCCGGCGTACGGCGTTTCGCTTCGGTGCTACCCCGGGGCGGGGGCTCGCCCTCGCCGGATCCGATCTCGCTCTTCCGTGGCGCCCGGCATCCGGCCTACGCCCGGGCGTTCATGGAGTACATCCTCTCCCTGCCGGGTCAACAGCTGCTGGCCTTCAAACTGGTAGTGCCCGGCGGGCCCCTCTGGGCCCCCCTGTGTCGAACGCCCATCCTCAAGACGGTCTACGGCGACGAGTACCGCCCATGGCGTCTGGAGGGCTATGAAAATCCCTACGAATCCGCCGATGCCTTCGTCTACCATCCGGAGTGGACGAAACCGGTGCACAATCTGCTCGGCGCGGTCATCAAGACGATCTTCCTCGACACGGCGGACGAGCTGAGCGCAGCCTGGGAGCAGATCATCTGCGCCCAGGACGAGGGTCGGGCCCCAGATGCGGCCGAGGCGCTGAGGATTTTTTCCGACATGCGGCCGATGGCCTACGGCACCATCTGCGGCTCCTTCGCCGAAATCATCCACCACCGGGATCCCCTGTTCGCCAGTCGCCGCCAGATGGACCTGAGCAACCACTTCCGCCGCCAGTACCAGCGGGCAGCGTCCAGGGCCCGCGGGGAAAACCGGTGAGTCTCTGTCCCTATTTGGGGGGCCTCCTCTCCGGCGATCCCAAAACTTTTAAGTTTTGCTGCTGCGCTCTGCGCAGCAGGCGCTGGGCTTCTAGCCCAGCGCGGATCGCCGGAGATCCGCCCCTTGCAGAACGCCAATGCCCCTCTTCCCCAAAGCCAAGAAATACCCCCCACCGCCGAAAAGAAAGGGAAAAGACGAATTTCCGACGGCCTTTCAGGCTAATAGACGAACTCCCATCCCTTCTGAAGGGAAATAGCCCCTCACGCCAGTACAGAGAGGCTTCGCCCAAGGGTCCCGTGACGGCGGTCGCCTTTCGCCGTCTTTTGGCCTAAATCGGAGCCCAGTGCTTGTCCTTCGCTGTCTTTGGATTCCGAAGGAATCGCCCGCGCAGCGGGCCACAGGATAAAAAATGAAGGCCTTCGGCTTCATTTTTTATCCTGCAAAGACAGCGAAGGACTCCACCCACCTTTCAGGACGGGGCCACTTCAAAGAAACCCCGCCGATGGACTAGGTGTAAATCGCGCTGGCCGTGATAAAGGAGGCGATCACCAGGCGGATGAATCGCCGACTTCTCACGAGCCGCCAGAGTTCTCTCCGCATCCTGCAATTCCTAGCCCCAGGAGGGAGGTTCTTCCAGGCCCATCTGGGACATCATCCGCTGCAGCTCCCGACGGCCCTGGGCATTTTTCGTCTTCTTCATCATCTGCTGCATCTGGCGGAACTGCTTCAGGAGGGAATTGACCTCGGCCAGGCTCGTGCCGGAGCCCCGGGCGATGCGCAGGCGCCGCTGGCCCTGGAGGATCTCCGGATGTCGCCGCTCCTGCGGGGTCATGGAGGAGATCATGGCCTCCAGTTTTTTGAAGCGCCGGTCGGCTTCTTCGGAGGAAAGCTGATGGGAATTGGGGAAATACTGCAACAGCGAGCCGATCGACCCCGTCGTCCGGAATCGGCGCAGGTGCTGAAGAAAATCCTCCAGGCTGAAACCGGAGCGCCGGATCTTCTCCGCCAGTTCCTCGGACTCCTGCCGATCGATTACGGCCTCGGTCTTCTCGACGAGGGAGACGATGTCCCCCATGCCCAGGATTCGCTGGGCGATGCGGTCGGCATGGAAGACCTCCAGGTCCGAGATCTTCTCGCCGGTGCCGATGAAGCGGATCGGCACCCGTGCCACGGACTTCATGGAAAGCGCCGCTCCGCCCCGGGCATCGCCGTCCATCTTGCTCAGGATGATGCCCGTCAGGGACAGGGCCTCGTGGAAATGCCGGGCGACGTCGACCGCCTCCTGGCCCAGGGCCGCATCCGCCACCAGCAGGATCTCCTGGGGCTGGACCCGCGTCCGCAGATCCTTCAACTCCTGGATCAGGGGCTCGTCGATCTGCAGGCGACCGGCGGTATCCCAGAGAACGGCATCCGCCACCTGGCCCTCGGACCAGGCGAGGCCGGCAGTGGCCACCGAGAGCATATCCGTCTCCCCACGGTCGCCGTAGCAGGGGATGGCCGCCTTTTGGGCCAGCTGCTCCAGCTGGTCGATGGCGGCGGGGCGGTGGACATCGCAGGCGATGACAGCCGGACGATAACCTTTTTCCCGCAGCAGGGCCGCCAGCTTGACCGTCGTCGTCGTCTTGCCGGAACCGTGAAGGCCGACCAAAACCAGCTTCAGCGGCCTGCGGCCGAAGAAATCCTCCGCTTCGCCCCCCAGCAGCGCGACGAGCTCCGTATGGATCTCGCGGATGAGCTGCTGTCCGGGCGTCACACCCAGTAGAACCTTTTGGCCCAGACAGCTCTCCTGTACGCGGGCGATGAAGTCCTTCGCCACCTTGTAGTGGACATCGGCGCCCAGGAGGGCCGTTTTCACGTGGGCCAGGGCATCCGCCACATTGGCCTCCGAAATCCTGTGCAGGCCCCGTATCGCCCGCAGGGCCCGGCTCATCTTATCCGTAATCGCCTCGAACATCGCGCTGACCTTCCCCAGCCCTTTACTAGCGAAAATCCTCCCCTCTGTAAAGCGCATCCCATCGCCCTTCGGATTACCCCGAGCCCACCGCGGCCCAAATGATCCCAAGGCACCCGAATAATCCCGAGGCCCCTGAAGCCGCACCTCTGTTCCGACGGCGCTCCACCCCGACGGCGCTCTGCTCCAATGCCCTTCCGCTCCAACGGCGACTCCTTCCGCTCCAACGGCAAACCCTGAGAAACAGAGCGAAGGAAGGCCCCTCGACAAAGAAAGGCCTCTTCGCGTCGGTCGCGCTATCCTCTTCGGCTGTCCTGCCGCCTTTGAACCTAAAAGGTTCTCGCCCGCTGCGCGGGCGGCGCCCTGGGCCCGGGAAGGGGCTTGCCCCTTCCCGGGCCCAGGGCGCAAAGGCGGCAGGAGCAGCCGGCAGGAGCAGGAAAAACCTTTCCAAAAAACACCAAAATTTCCGCAGAACCTCCCCGATGATTCTCCCTCGACAAGGAAGCGCTTTTCCCTTATGATTCCCCCTGGATTGGGATCATGCTTTTTCTTTTTCGCTACGTAACAGAGGATAAGGACGGGAAGCGCCTCTACGGGAGGGTCGAGAGCCAGAGCCAGTGGGAACTGGAGAAGCGATTCCAGGATGCCGGGTATCGCATCCTCCTCCTGGAGATGCTGAAGACGCAGACGAAAAGCCACAGCGACGTCGTCCTCACGCGAACATCCGGCCGAGCCAAGCGCCTCTCCCGAGACCCGAAATCCCAACTGATCCAGCAACTAGCCATCCTCATGAACGCCGGCATGGAGCTGAGGGTCAGCCTGGGCATTCTCCTGACCCAGGAATCCCGCTCTTCCCGCATGGCCGACTTCCTGAAGTCCCTCATCCAGCACATCGACTCGGGCGAGAGCTTTTCCGATGCCCTCAAGAGCATAAAGGCCAATTTCGAGGCCCACGAAATCGCGATGATCCGTGCCGGCGAATCGGTCGGCAAATTACCCCAGGCGCTCTCCCGCCTTTCCGAACTGATCATCAAGAGCACGCGTATCCGCAGAGCCATCCTATCCGCCTCCTTCTATCCCCTATTCGTCCTATTCGCCGCCGCCATCATCGTCTCCATCCTGACACTTTTCGTCATTCCCCGCTTCGAAGCGATCCTGACCGAACAGGTGGGCCCCGAGGGCATGCCCAAGCTCACGGCTGTCATCCTCAGCGTCAGCCGCTGGTCGCTGGCCCACTGGAAATCCATCCTCATCGCACTCCTGTGCCTATTTCCCTCCCTGCTCTCCCTGAGGAAATGGAAGCGCTTCGGCCTTCTCTGTGAACGCGTATTTTTCAAAATCACCATCCTGAAGAAAATGGTCACCGAATGGAACATCGTCCTCTTCGCCCGTACCTTCGGCGAACTGCTCAACTGCGGTGCGCCGCTGCTGGAGTCCCTGCAGCTCGCCAAAGGCGGTGTTAAAAACGCCACCATTCGCCAGGCATTGGACTACGTGGTCGATGACCTCGAGCATGGCATAAGCTTTGCCGATGCCCTCCGGCGCCACCAGGTATTTCCGGCGATGGCCCAGGGCCTGATGGCCGTGGGGGACCAGACGGGCACCATCGGGGAGATGATGAACCGTGTGGCGGAGACCTATGAATACCAGCTCAACGAGAGTCTCCAGCAGATGACGAAGCTGCTCGAGCCGATCCTGATCGTATGCCTAGCCGTCTTCGTCGGCTCCATCGTCATCGGGCTCTTCCTCCCGCTCGTCACCCTCATCAAGGGCTTTTCCGGGTAGTGGGGCTTTTTCAGGAAACCGCCGATGAATCGCGTCGTTTTTTCCTCTTTTTTCTTGTCACAGCCTCCATCGCCTCCCATAATGTTCCTCTGAACTTTAAAACCACATGAACACGCATAAAAAATGGGCAGCCACCGTTCTCGCAGGGGCCTTGAGCTCCGGAGGCCTGCGGGCGGAAAGTGGATTCAGCCTTCCACCCCTTTCGCTGGACATGAGCTGTAAATTCGAGACGGAGCGCGTCGAACGCGGAGCCCGGCTCAACCAGCAGACCTTTACCCC
>JAIRLG010000023.1 GCA_031259625.1 Puniceicoccales bacterium | reverse complement strand
GTGCTCGCTGTCTTTGGAGCCCAAAGGGCTCGCTCGCGGAGCGAGCACCCGGGATGAAAAGGGAACTTTTCATCCCGGCAAAGACAGCGAGCCAAACGACAGACCCAAGATTCCAGCTCCCTAGAGCCTGAAGCGGGCATTGGCGACGAGGACGGTGAACTCGCCCCTGGCCGGCAGGTAGAGTTTTTCCTCGCAGATTTCCCCCAGAGGGCGGGTGATATAGGTTTCGTGCAGCTTCGTCATCTCCCGGGCCACGCAGGCCCAGCGGCCATCGCCCCAAATCTCCCGGGCCTCCGAGAGAAAGCGCTCGATGCGGTGGCAGGCCTCGTAGAAGATGAGCGTATGGGGGCAATCATCGTACCGCAAAAAGACTTCCCGCCTCGATTTAGGGGGCAGGAAGCCCAGGAAAAGGAAGGAGTCGCTGGGAAGGCCGCTAACCGAGAGGGCCGCCACCGCGGCACTGGCCCCCGGAACGGGCAGGACGGCGATACCCTCCTTCCGGCAGGCCCGCACCAGGCGAAAGCCCGGGTCGCTCAGGTTGGGCGTTCCGGCATCGCTGATCAGGGCCACGTTCTTCCCCAGCCTCAATTTCTTCAGCAACAGAGCCGTATGGCGGATCTCATGGGCGGCATTGTAGAGCCTCAGCGGACGGGAGAGCTTGTAACGGGTCAGCAGACGGGAACTGACGCGGGAATCCTCGCAGGCCAGTACCTCGCAGCTCTTCAAAACCTCCAGCGCCCGCAGCGAGAGATCCCCCAGATGCCCGATGGGCGTCGCGACGACGTAGAGGATGCCGGCGGCCATCTCCCTGATCCCCGCTCAGAAGAGCCCCCACGCCCGCAGGACGGGGGCTAGCTTTTCCCCGTAGTGGAAGTACAGGACCCCCACCGGCAGCGCCAGGATCAGGCTGTCGGTCAGGTCGAAAATCCCCCCGATGCCCGGGATGAGCTTTCCGGAATCCTTCACCTGGGCCAGGCGTTTGACCGTGGATTCCACGAGGTCGGAAAAGGCGGCGATCAGCGCGATGAAAACCGCCAGCAGCAGGGCCCGGAGCGGCGAGAAATTTTTCGGAAAAAAGGAGGCGAAGAGCAGCCGGCCGCCCAGGCCGACGAGCAGAGGGGCGAGGATCACGCCTCCGACCAGTCCCCAGCGCGTCTTGGCCGGACTCAGCTGCGGGGCCAGTTTTTGTCCGCCGCAGAGGGAGCCGACGCAGAGCCCGCCCACATCGCTGAACTTGGCCACGGCGATGATCCACAGGAGGCAGGCGAGGGCCCTTCCGGCCTCTCCCCTCGACGACCAGTCCCGCAACATCGCGAGGGGGAAGGTGAACATCAGGGGCAGGTAGACCAGGTTGCAGACCGTCGACACCAGGCTTCCGATGATGGCCCGCGGTTCCCTTTTGGAAAAGGCATAGAAGGTCGTCTCGATCAGGGCACAGACGAAAACCACCATCGCCGCCTCCACTCCACCCATCGGGGCCGGTGGGAAATAGGCCAGGAGCAGCATCAGCAGCCCATAGCCCAGGCAGTGCCAAAGGTAGGGCTCGTAACCGGCCTTACGGCAGAGTTGGCAGAGCTCGTACTGGGTCAGCAGCGAGGCCAGCAGGAGCAGCAGCACCCCACCGGCCACGCCCCCTAGAGCCAGTACACCCAGAACCACCAGCCACAGGACGCAAAAACTTCCGATTCTCTCTCTCACCTCTCGCTCATTCCCGGCCCTCCAATCGCCCAAACCGCCTCCGGCGACGGCGGTAAATGGCCACGGCTTCGTCCAGATCCCTTTCGCTGAAGTCCGGCCATAGAACGGAGGGGAAATAAAGTTCCGAATAGACGGACTGCAACGGCAAAAAGTGGCTCAGCCGCATCTCGCCTGAGCTGCGCAGGATGAGATCTGGATCCGGAATACCGGCGGTGTCCAGGAATTTCTCAAAATCCTCCCAACGGATCGGCCCCTCCGTTGCGCCGGACTGCCAAAGACGCCGAATGGCCCGCAGAACCTCGTCCCGGCCTCCGTAGTTGGCGGCCAGAATCACCGTCATCCGCTCCCCCTTTCGCGACTCCTCCTCCAGCTGCCGCAGGGCCCGGGCCGTCGACGGCCGCAGGGCCTCCACATCTCCGATCAGGCGGATGCGGATTCCTCGCTCCAGGAGCTGGGCCAGCCAGCGCCGCGTGTAGAGCTCGAAGAGCGACAGGAGACCGTCGACCTCCGCCGCCGGCCGCCTGTTGTTCTCGAGTGAAAAGGCGTAGAGGGTCAGGAAGCGGATGCCCAGGGACTGGGCATGGGTCACGATGCGCCGGACATTTTCCGCCCCCCTCCGGTGGCCATAGAGCCGCGGCTTCCCCCGCCGTTCCGCCCAGCGACCATTGCCGTCCATGATGAGACCGACGTGCAGCGGAATGGGCCCGATGGAATCCATAAACGGCCGCCCATTGAGCGGAGGCTTCGGGGTATTTCAAGGCAATCATTCCCCATTTCGAGGCTTTAAGTCACTCCCCATTTCAAGGCTTCAAATCCTTCCTCCCCCAGCGACCTCTCGGCGAATCAGCCGTCAGCGATAGAAAATTCCAAAAACCCGAGGAATAAGAAAGAAACCTCAAGGGATCGGAAAGTTCCTCAAGCCTTCGAGAAATCACAAAATTTCACAAGCCCCGAGGAATCGGCGCCGGGAAGATGAGGGTCGAGAGAGGGCACTGGGGAGATGGGGGCCGAGGAAATGGGGGCCAAGAGATGGAGAGGGGCCGAGATATTCGCTGTCCGGGGTGCTCGCTGTCTTTGGAGCCCGAAGGGCTCGCTCGCGAAGCGAGCACCAGGGATGAAAAGAAAACTTTTCATCCCTGCAAAGACAGCGAGCCAAAGACACCGGCCTTCAGCCCCTCGAAGCCCTTTCCGCCATGGCCTAGTCCTTTCAAAGTCCCTTCCGCCAAAGTCCCACCGTCCCGAAGTTCCCTCCGCCAAAGCTCCATCATTTCGAAATTCCTTTTGTCAGAGCCCTACCACTTCAAAGCTCCTCCCGCCACGGCTCCACCACTTCGAAACTCCTTCTGCCAGAGTCTCACCGCCTCAAAGCCCCTCCTTTCGGCTTGTCGCAAAGGCCAAGAGCGTCTACCCTAAAGGCGTACGGGCGGTGGAATTTTAGAGACACGCGAGTCCTGGAACGACACGAAAACAGCATGGAGACTTCTCAGAATCCGGAGGAATTTTTCCAAGTCCTGGAGGTATTGATCGAGAGGAATGGCCTGAGCATCGACCGGCCCAAAGGATCTTCGCATCCGCGCTTTCCCCAACTTATCTATCCGATGGACTACGGCTTCATCAACGGGACGCAGTCCCAGGATGGCGAGGGCATCGATGTCTTCCTGGGAGACCTACAGAGCCATCGTGGAGATCCGCAGGACCATCGCATCGGCATGCAGGATCACCGCAAAAACCTGCAGGGCCACCACGTCGTCGGCGTCCTCTGCAGCATCGACCGGGAGAAAAGGGATTCCGAGGTGAAGGTCTTGGTGGATTGCACGGAGGAAAACATCCGAACCGCTCTGAAAATGCTGAACCACGGCCCCATGCGGGCCGTTCTACTGAGACGCTTCCCGAACGGCGAAGGCGAGCATCAGCAATAGAAGATCTCCAGCCCTCAGGAATCGGCATCAGCAATAGAAAATTCCAAAAACCCAAGGAATAAGAAAGAAGCCTCGAGGGATCGGAAAGTTTCCCAAGCCCTCGAGAAATCACAAAATTTCACAAGCCTCGAGGAATCGGCACTGGAGAGATGGGGGCCAGGAGAGGGCACTGGGGAGATGGGGGCCGGGGTGCTCGCTGTCTTTGGAGCCCGAAGGGCTCGCTCGCGGAGCGAGCACCAGGGATGAAAAGGAAACTTTTCATCCCTGCAAAGACAGCGAGCCAAAGATTGGCCTTCACCTGATACTGGCCCTCAGCTGATACCGATTTTTCAGCTGATACCAGCCTCCATTTTTTTAAAAAACCGGAAATGGCCCATCGGAGGTAGGGCAGAAGGGGGAAGAGGCGGAAGAGAGGAGGGATAAGGGATGGATTTCAGAAGAGGCCCGCCGTCGGATAAAGGCTGGTCTTGGGGTATTTAAGGCCCATCCCGGGACATTTGGATAAAGGCTCGTCTTGGTGGCGTTTTTCGATTAGCTGTGGGGCTCATGTCTGCGCCATCGCGGGAATTGGAACTCTTGCTCCAGGCAAGGCTCGCGCAGCCGCACCACTACCTCGGCCCCCACGAAGCCCAGCGCTCGGGACGGCGGGGCCTTGTCATCCGCGCCTTTCTCCGCAATGCCAAACACTGCGCGCTGCTGGAGCCCTTCGGAGAACGCCCCATGGTGCCTCTCCACCCCTCCGGCGTCTTTGAAATTTTCCTAAGCAATTTCTCCTTCCCCTTCCTCTACCAGTTCCGCATCGAGGACTTCCAGGGCCGGACACGCCTCGAGCACGACCCCTACCGCTTCCTGCCCACGCTCTCGGCCGACGACCTCTACCTCTTCAACGAGGGGAAGCAATTCCAGGTGCACCGCAAGCTCGGCGCCCACCGCGACAAAATCCAGGGCATCGAGGGCACCCGCTTCGCCGTCTGGGCCCCCAATGCCCGCCGCGTCTCCGTCGTGGGAAATTTCAACGCCTGGGACGGCCGCTACCACCCCATGAGACTCCTGGGGAACTCCGGTGTCTGGGAGCTATTCCTCCCTCATCTGGCGGCCGGCGAGCTCTACAAATTCGAGATCCTGGGAGCCGATGGACAGCGGCATCTCAAGACCGATCCCTATGGCTTTTTTTTCGAAGCGGCCCCCAAGAACGCCGCCATCGTCGTGGAGCCCGATGCCTTTCCCTGGCAGGATTTTTTGTGGATGCAGGAGCGGAGCCGACCAGAGGCACCCCGGCGCTGCCTCTCCATCTACGAGATGCATTTCGATTCCTGGCGGCACATCGTCGGGCCCTCCGGCCCCCGCCCCTGCCGCTACCGCGAAATGGCCCCACTGCTCGGCGACTACCTACGGCAAATGCGATTCACACACGTGGAATTCCTGCCCCTGAACGAGTTCCCCTTCCTGGGCTCCTGGGGTTACCAGGTGACGGGTTTCTACGCACCGACCCAGCGCTACGGCAGTCCGGACGATTTCCGTTACCTGGTCGATGAGCTTCACCAGAGCGGGATCGGGGTCATCCTCGACTGGGTACCCGGGCATTTTCCCAAGGATGAGTTCTCGCTCGCCCGCTTCGACGGCAGCTGCCTCTACGAGCACGAGGATCCCCGGCAGGGGGAACACCGGGGCTGGGGTACCCTGGCCTTCAACTACGGCCGCCACGAGGTGCGGAACTTCCTCATCGGCAGTGCCCTCTACTGCTGCGAGCACTTCCATCTGGACGGGCTGCGCATCGACGCCGTCGCCTCCATGCTCTACCGCGACTACTGTCGGCCCTCCGGCGAGTGGGTGGCCAATGGACAGGGCGGTCGGGAAAATTGGGAGGCGATCCACTTCCTCCGCGAGCTGAACGAGGCACTGCACGCGCGATGCCCGGGGATCTTCACGATTGCGGAGGAATCCACCGCGTTCCCAAGCGTCACCGCCAAGACGTGCGACGGCGGGCTCGGTTTCGACTTCAAGTGGAACATGGGCTGGATGCACGATACCCTCTATTACTTTTCCCAAAATCCGCTCTGGCGCCGCCATCACCATCGGCGCCTCACCTTCGGCATGCTCTACCAGTACTCGGAGCGCTTCATCTGCGCCCTTTCGCACGATGAGATGGTCTACGGCAAGCGCTCGTTGCTGCAGAAAATGCCGGGGGATTCCCTCCGGCAGAAGGCGAAGGAGCTGCGCGCTCTCCTGGGTTTTATGTGGGCCTGGCCCGGGAAGAAGTCGCTCTTCATGGGTGGGGAATTCGGC
>JAIRLG010000012.1 GCA_031259625.1 Puniceicoccales bacterium | reverse complement strand
TGCTGTGGGGCCGGTAGCGTTCTGGCCGCCGGCGGGCCGGGCAAGAGGCATAAGGCCGGGGCGCCGGCGAGCGCCAGCGTCTCAACAGTGAAGCCGCAGGAATCGGCTGGCGCGGCTGCGACTGCGGTGCCGGCCGGGCCGCCGCCGGCCGCCGAGCCGAAGGAATCGCCGGCCCCCGGGGCCCCGAAGCCCGCTGCGGCGAAGCCGGAAATCCCCTCAGCCGGTGAGCCGGAGGCCGAGAAGCCCAAGGTCTTCACGAAGGAGGAGGAGTGCCGGCACTGCCGGACCTTGGGCCGGCTGATCCGCAAGCAGTCGAGCCTTGAGGAGCTGGGCCTGACGCCGGAGCAGCTCCGGTGCGTGGTGGAGGGCTTTGCCGAAGGGGGTGAGCTGAAGGAGGAGGCGATGAAGGAGGCGATGCCGTTCTTCCGGCAGAAGGCCGAGGCCCAGGCCAAGATTCGGGAGGAGGAGATGAAGAAAACGGCGGCGGTGAACAAGAAGAAGGCGGAGGATTTTCTCAAGACCCTGGACAAGGATCCGGAGGTCAAGAAGACGGACAGTGGCCTGCGCTACAAGATCCTTAAGGCGGGCGAAGGGGCGCATCCGGGTCCGGAACACGAGGTGACGATCCACTACACCGGAAAGCTCATCGATGGAAAGGTCTTCGACAGCTCCAAGGGGCGAGACCCGGCCTCCTTCCCGCTGGGGCACGTGATTCCCGGCTTCAGCGAAGGGGTGCCGCTGGTGGCCAAAGGCGGGGTGGTGCAGCTGTGGATCCCGTCCGACCTGGGCTACGGGGATCACGATCTGCCGGAGATTCCGGCGGGCTCGCTGCTCTGCTTCGAGGTGGAGCTGGTCGATTTCAAGGACGCGCCGAAGCCGAAGTTCGACCTGGAGGCGCTCCAGACGGCGCTGAAGGAGAAGGGAAAGGACAAGGGCGAGAAAGAGGGCCAGGCGGGGAAGGAGTCCGGCTCGGCCCTATTCTCGGACAGTTCTTCCGAAGAGGGGGAGTCCTCGGAATTCGACGGAACCCCGGAGCGGCCGGCAAGCTCCGACTAGAGCCCGGAGGCGGAATTAGGCAGGGGCTCGGCAGAATTTCTCACACCCAGGGAGGGGAATCTCGGATTTCCCTCCCTTCGTTTTCAGGCGAGGCAGAGAGGAATGGACTTTTAGATTCCCCCTCCATTTTCAGGCGATACAGAGAGGGAATGAATTTTGGCCTCCTCCTTTTTGCCTTTAAACAAGACAGAGAGGAATGGATTTCCTTTTCTTTTTTAGGCAAGATAAAGAAGATGATTTTTGGATACCTCCTTCACTTTTAAGCGAGACAAGGGGATGGATTTTCGCCAAGATGAGGCCCAAGTCGCACAGGGTTTTTGGAATTCGATGGGAACGGTGATTTACTTTCAGCCTCACATCTTTCGGCAGAGGGTCATTCTCAGCCTCATGAGCGGCGACGTCCTTCGGCGGAAGAGCCTTTTCTGCCTCATGAGTAGCGGGGATGCCCTTCGATGGAGGGTTATTTTCAGCCCCATCAGCAACAATGCCCTTTGGCGGAGGGGCATTTTCGGCCCTGCGAGCGGGAAGGCCTTTCAGCGGAGGAACCTCTTCAACTCCCTGAGTGGAGAGACCTTTCAGCGGAAGGGTGGTGCTTTTGTCTCTCCATGGCTTCCGTGAGACAGGGATGCCGGGCGGGCTTTTCGCTCCTGGAGCTGCTGGTGGTGAGCGTCCTCTTGCTCACACTCGTCCTCCTCGTCCTGCCTCCCTGGACCCGCGTGGCCGGCCGCTGGTCCCGGCAGCGGGAGGTGCTGCGGCTGGCGGAGGAGAAGGAGCGCCTCTTTCAGCGGCTCCAGGGAGATTGGGATCGCCTGGTCTGTCATCCCGACAACGCCGGAGACGATCTTCAGGTCTTGGGCAATGGGACGCAGCTGATCCTGTCCAGCCGGAGCGAAGGGGGGCAGCCGGAGTACATCCTGTGGGTTTGGGCGGAGGCTCCCGAGGTCCAGGCCGTGTACCGCTCCGCGTCGGTGGAGCCTTCGGCGGAGTCACTGGCGCTCTGCGATTCCTTCGGCTTGGGGAGCGGGGCCTATCCCTCATTCCGCAAACTGTTTCCCGGGCCGACACCGGGCATTCTGCCGGAGACCCTTTTTACCGACCGGATCGTCGCCTGGAAGATCCAGTACGCCGCCGAGAGCCTTCTGCCATCGGGCGACAATCTCCTCGTGTACGGGGATTTTCCCGAGTTCTTCTCCTGGCGGGCCTGGGCGAGGGGAGACCTGGTCTTGACCGATGAACCCAAGTGGCTGGCCATCCACATGGTGCTGCTGCCCCCTTCGCTCCAGAAGCAATGGGGAGGCCTGTCGCCGGAGAGCCGGGAGGCTTTTCTCCAGTCCTACGGCCTTTTCGGGACGAAGCTCCTGCCCTTCTACCCGCGCGACGGGGCCTGAAGCCTGAAAAAGTCCTACGGGCCGGCCTTCGGAATCGTCCGCTCTCCCTGAGCTCCGGCATCATCCATCCGCCTCCTGGCCCGGTGGGGCTCACGCATCCCCGGTGCCGCAGCCCCAGGCCGGCGGCATTCCCGCGTCCCGGATATTTCGGTTTCTAGGGGAGCGAACCTTCTTTTTCCCGCCGGGGATTTTCCCGCTAAGGTTCTGTTGACAGGGCGAAGGAATTTCCTAACATGGGAGCGGCTGGGGCCTGGGAATACGGGGATGGGGGAATAGGGTTTTTGTAAGGGGTATGGTTGGGTATGGTTTTTTTTGGGCGCGATGGCCCCTTTGCGGAGCAAAGGAGGTCCGGCGCCCGCTCCGCGGAGCGGGCGCCGGACCGGGGTCGCCGGCGCGCGGCGGAGCCGCGCGGCCGGCGACCGGCCATCGCGCCCAGCGGGAAGCCCGGCGAGAAGAACACACCCGACCGGGAGAAAAAGCTTGCTTTATCAGCGGAAAGCGGTTTCAGCTAGGAGCTCACCTTAGACGCACCTTAAAAACGAGTTTTCACAGCAGATAACGATCATGGCAGAATTAACAGCATCGGAATTCGGTCGGTGGCGCAGGATATTCTTTCCACTCCACGCCTATGAGCTGAAAAAGGTCATCCCCATGAGCCTGATCTTCTTCTTCATCCTCTTCAACTACTCCTGTTTAAGAAATATCAAGGATGCCCTGGTGGTGACCGGACCGGGATCGGATGCGGAGGTGATCCCTTTCCTAAAAGGCTTCTGCGTCATGCCATCGGCCATCATCTTCATGCTGCTCTACACGAAGGCGAGCGATCTTCTGAGCAACGAGCACCTGTTCTACGCCACCCTCTCGCCCTTCATTATCTTTTTCGGCGCCTTCGCCTTCCTGATTTATCCCCATCTGGACCTCCTGCACCCGGCCCAGGAGACGGTTCGGGCCTGGCAAGCGGCCGCTCCGGGTTTCCTCAAGTGGCCCTTGGCCCTCGTCGGCATCTGGTCGTACGCGCTGTTCTATATCCTGGCCGAGATATGGGGAAGCGCCATCCTCTCCCTGTCCTTCTGGCAGTTCGCCAACCAGGTGACCAAGACCTCGGAATCGAAGCGGGTCTATGCCTTTTTCGGCCTGGTGGCGCAGCTGGCCCTGCTGTTCTCCGGCTGGTTCGGGGAAAAGTTTTCCAACATCCCGGAGATGCCGGGGGTGGATCGCTGGCAGGTCTCGCTCCACTGGCTGATGGGCTTCGTGGTGCTGTCCGGCGTTTCGACCATGCTGATCTACCGCTGGATCTACCGCCATATCCTGACGGATAGGCGCTTCTACGACAAGCCCGAGCTGCCCGGGGTTTCCAAGAAGAAGAAAAAGGCGCCGTTTCTCCAGAGCCTGATGACGATCCTCACCTCTCCCTACCTGCTCTTCATCGCCTCCCTGATCATCTGCTACGGCACCAGCGTCAACCTCATCGAAGTGCTCTGGAAGAAGCAGGTGGGCATGCACTGCGGCAGTCCCAATGCCTTCAATACCTACATGAGCTGGTACACCTTTTGGACGGGGATCGTCTCGATGGTCATGATGATCGTGGGGGGCAATATCCTGCGCCTGTTCCGCTGGCTGATCGCGGCGGCCATTACGCCCGCGCTCATCCTCCTGCTGGGCAGTCTGTTCTTCATCTTCGTGCTCTTCCGCGAAAACCTGGCCCCTATTCTGGGGGCCGTCGGCCTGACGCCGCTCTTCGCCGCCGTCCTCCTGGGCACGGTGATCCTGATCATCTGCAAATCGACCAAGTACGCGCTCTTCGACCTGACCAAGGAGATGGCCTACATCCCGCTGGACGAAGAGATGAAGGTGAAGGGTAAGGCGGTGGTCGACGTGGTCGGCGGGCGTCTGGGCAAGGCCGGAGGGGCCTGGATCCAGGCCGCGCTGCTGGTGCTGATCCCCAACGCCACCTACTTCATCATCGCCCCCTATTCCTTCCTGATCTTCATTCTGGTCTGCGGGTTCTGGCTCTTCTCGGTCCAGAGGCTGAGCGTGCGGGTCGAGCGGGCGCGGGTCGTGGCGGGCGAGGCGGACAGCTAGAAATATCCCTAGGAAACTTCTCCTATCCGGGAACTTTTCAGCCGGAATCTTTCCTGATATTCGTCCTCTAGAATCCGCTGGAAACTTCGTCAATCGTGGGAGCTAGGGGGGCGTCAATTGCGGGAACCGGGGGCGTGGGAGCTGGGCTTCTGTCGAGCGTTTTGGCGGGGCCCCGGGACGCTCGCTTTGCGAGCAAGCGGCTTTAGCCGCTTAAGCCCTCTTCGAGGGCTGTCCCAGGGCCCCAAAAAACGAACACTCCCCCCCTTTTAGTTTTACGGCGCCCTCTAATAGACTTCCTTCGAAACGACGATAAGGTGATATAAAGGGATAGTAATTTTGAGGGGTAAGTATGAGCTATTGGAGCTTAAAAGATTTATCGACAGAAGAATTTGTCGTTTCGAAAGAAGTCTGCTCTTCATCCTTCAGAAATGGCTGTTGGGCGGCATTTCCTGTTGGCCGCCGGACGGCCGCTCTGCCCGAGAGTTTTTCGGCCTAAACTTCCGCCATTCGGGCCAGTTTGGGCTTCCTGATCTTCATCCGGGTCTATTTGGAGTTTCGCCCTTCGGGCCGTTTTGCATTGCGTGGGGGCGAAAAACCCTAGAACTGGAGGCATGTCTGAATTTCCTGCGATGGTCTTTCCCGACCCCTCTCGGTTCGACGCCATCCTCTTCGACTGCGACGGAACGCTGGTGGACACGATGCCGCTGTTCTACTATGCCTGGCGCGATTCCCTGGAGCGCTGCGGGGCGAAGGTCGACTTCCGCTGGGATTATTTCTGCGACCGAGGAGGGCAGCGGACAGAGGTGACTCTGAATGAGATCTGCGCCAGTTCCGGAGAGAGGATCGACGAGGAGCCCCTGCTGCGTCACCAGCGGGACTTCATCGCCGCGCACATCGGGGACGTCGTGGCCATAGAGCCGGTCGTCCAGTTCGCCGAGCACTGCCGAAAAATCGCCAAGCCCCTGGCGGTGGCCTCCGGCGGTTATCGGGAATTCGTCCATCGGTCCCTGGAGGGGACGAAGCTCAAGGCCTATTTCCCCGTCATCGTCACCTGCGAGGACGTGAAGCACACGAAGCCGGCGCCGGATCTCTTCCTGCTGGCGGCGGAAAAGCTGGGTGTTATGCCCAGGCACTGCCTGGTTCTGGAGGACAGTCCCCTCGGCATTCAGGCGGCCAGCACGGCCGGCATGGCCTCCTGGCTCGTGCCGGCGATTCACCGCTCGGGAGCCCTGCCGGAAGTCAAAATACTGTAAAAAATCCCCTCGCGGCGCATAAATCTTGTCCGCGGAGCGTGTCCCCGTTCTCTATCCCCGCCGCACTGCGGGTAGGAGAACAAGAGAAAATCGTGTCTCGTTCATCGTCTGGGGGTCTGTGGGCCAAACCGAGAATTGTCATTGCGGAGGATGATGCGGTGCTGGCTCAGGCGATGAAGCGGCAGCTGGAGCTGGTCAACATGAGCACCGTGGTCTTTTCCCTGGGAGAGGCGGTGATGGATTTTTTCCAGCAGCCCAAGGTCAGTGTCCATCTCCTCCTGCTGGACCTGAACCTGCCCGACGGCAGCGGCCTGCTGCTCTTCAAGCGCCTGCAGGAGCAGAGGATCGCGGTGCCGACGATCTTCGTGACCGGCGAGACGGATGAGCGGACGAAGGTGCGGAGCCTCGACATGGGCGGCGATGACTATCTGATCAAGCCCTTCAGTTTGGCTGAGCTCCTGTCCCGGGTGAATGCCGTTCTCCGGCGGACGACGAGTGCGTCGGAAGATGTGCCGATGGGCATATCCCTTCGGGATGACGAGTTCTTCTTCTGCGGCGTGCGGGTCGTGCCGGGGGAGATGGAGCTCCACTTCCCCGCCGGCCCCCTGCGCGTCGGGAAGCGTTTCTTCGGCCTCGTCGCCTACCTGTCGCGCAATCCCGACGTCGTCCTGCCCCGAAGCCAGCTGATCCGCGGTGTTTGGGGACGCTTTGCGAATCCGAAGGGCCGTTCCCTCGACCAGTACATCATGCACATTCGCCGGCTCTTCCGGCAGCAGGGCTGTTCCGCGGACCGGCTCCGGACGGTGCACGGCGTCGGCTATTACTACCAGTCGGAAGACCCAGATTCCCCCTCCCGGCCGGATGAAGGGGCGCCTCCTCGAAGGAGTAGCTTCCCGAAGAAGAGCGGGGGAGATTAAAGGAATCCCGGGGAGATTCTGAGGTTCAGTCCGCGCGCGATGGCCGCTTTGCGGAGCAAAGCCGGCGCCGGGCGCGGAGCGCCCGGCGCCCAGGTCGCAGCCCCCTCCTTCTTCTTCCAGAAGAAGGGGGAGGCTGCGACCGGCCATCGCGCGGGAACCAACCCAGAAAAGAAGAAGGCCCGGGGCCACACGCCGGGAAAGAAGGCCCGAGGCGATAGGCCGGGGGATGGCGGCGGGAGTAGCCTCATGCCGGAAGGGCGGTGAGAGCGGCATCGCGCAGGGATAAGCTTCGTCCCCGAAACCGAGTTGCGTGGGCTAGGAGGGATAGGTTGAAGAAATGGCTCCCAGAGTGGTTTTTTCTTGAATTTGCTCGGGCCTTGTGCTTTAATAGGGGTGTCCGAAAGTCACCATGAGTTCTACTGCTGTTTCCGAAAATGCCCCCGATTGGGCCCCGAATGCCCGGCCCCCGCGCTTCGTCCGCCGCAGCGGCGAGGAGGTCGCCTGGAATGCCAAGAGGATCGAAAAGGCTGTGGGCGAGGCCTTCGCCGCCCAGCGGCGGGAATCCTTCCCCGCAGCCCGTGAGATCGCCCAGACCGTCACCCGCCGGGTCACCGCCCTCGGCGTCCCCAGCGTCGCGCTGGAACGCGTCCAGGACCTGGTCCAGGAGGAGCTGATGCGCCGCGGGCACTTCAAAGTCGCCGAGGCCTACATCCTCTACCGCTCCGAGCATACGAAATTGCGCCGCCAGAAGGCGAAGCCGGCGACACCGGCCCAGGAGAGCTTTTTGCTGGTGAAGGAGGCGGATGGCCAGAGCCGCCTGTGGACCATCGCGGAATTGCTGCCGTGGATCACCTTCGCCGCCCGCGGGCTCGATCTGCCCCTGTCGCCGACGGAGATCGCCCAGCAGCTGGGCCAGCAGCTCGAGGGGGAGATCGGGCAGGCGGAGCTGGAGGTACACCTGAACCGGCGGGCCCGGGCCCTGGTGGCCGTCGCGCCCGAGTTCGACTTCTTCGCCGCCCGTTTCCGCTGGAGCTTCCTCTACTCCCGCTTCCTGAACTGGGAGCCGACCGCTCCGGAGCTCCTGGAAAAGGCCTATCGGGAGGCCTTTCCGCGCCATGTCCGGCGGGCCGTCGAGCGAGGCATTCTGCACCCCCGCATGCTCGACTGGGACTTGAATCGCCTGGCCGAAGCGCTGGACGTGGGGGCCGACGAGCGCTGGGAGGGCCCGGCGACGCAGGACCTGCTGGAGAACTTCCTCCTGCGGGACTGGGAGAGCGGCGAAGTGGACGAGCTGCCGCAGTTCCTGTGGATGCGAGTGGCGATGGGGATCTTTTTGCACGAGGACACCTCGCCCCGCGAGGATCCGGTGATCGAGCTCTACCAACTACTCAAGGACCGGCGCTTCTGCGTCGCCCCGCCGGTGCTGAGCTATGCCGGTACGCCGAAGGCCCAGCTCCTGTCCGCCTACGTCTATCAATTGCGGGATGACCTGGAGAGCATCATGGCCCAGGGCATCGCGGACAATGCACTGGCGATCAAGTGGGGCGCGTCGCTGAGCGGCTCCTGGACAGCGGTGCGGGGGGCCGGCAGCCCGATTCGGGGCACGCGACGGCGCAGCGCCGGGGTGATCCCCTTTCTGGAACTGCACCAGCATCAGCTCGCCCTCGCCCGGCCGGCCATCGGCGAGAGCCCGAAGCTCTACGGCCAGGCCGCTCTGGAGCTCTGGCATGCGGACATCGAGGACTTCATCGACTTCCGCCAGTCGGGGGCACGGGCTTCCAGCTCCCTCGCCACGGAGCTCTGGATCCCCGACCTCTTCCTGAAGCGGGTGCGGGCTGAGGGGGAGTGGACGCTGTTCCGGGTGGAGGAGGTGTGCCCGCTGCGAGCCCTGTACGGCGAGGCCTTCGAGAGGGCCTACGAGGCCCAGGAGCGGGAGGCGCGGGCGGGCAGATGCTGGGGCCGCAGCCTGCCGGCGGCCGGCCTCTGGGGAAAAATCCTCGCCCGCATCTACGAAAACGGCTTTCCGCGGCTCGCCTTCAAGGATCGCTGCAACGGCGGCCATATGCTCGCGCCGGAGGGCCTGCTCCACAGCAGCGGTCTGGATTCGGAGCTGCTCCTGCGGTCGGAGCCGGAGGCCTCGCTGGGCTGTCCCGTCGCCGTCCTGTCCCTGCCGCGGCATCTGGATGCGCAGGGGGCCCTCGACCGGGCCCAGCTGCGGCGGAGCGTACGCCTGGCGCTGCGGGCGCTGGACGCGATGCTCGACGCCAAGCCCTATCCCTCCCCGGCGGCGGAGGCACTGACGCTGCGCTACCGGCCCATCGCCCTGGGCCTCGTCGGCCTGCAGGAGGCGCTGTGGCAGAAGCAACTGGCCTTCGATGCCCCCGCTTCGCTGGCCTTTCAGGACGAATGCCTGGAGGTCTTTTCCTACGACGTGATCGAGGCCTCCGTCGACCTGGCCCAGGAGAGGGGCCGCTACCCGCGCTTTGGACATTCGCTCTGGGCGCAGGGGAAATTCCCCTGGGAGTGCCAGGGCCGGGCGCCGCGGCCGGAGGGAACGGCGTCGGAGGAGGGCAATTGGGCAGCGGAGGGCAATTGGGGAACCCGGAAGCCCTTGCTCGACCGGGAGGCGCTCCGGATGGACGGAATGGCGCCGGAAGGCGGAGAGCGGGGAACGTGGAAGCCCTCGCTCGACTGGGAGGCCCTGCGGCAACGCCTGCGGAGCCATGGCCTACGCCACGCCTATCTCCTGGCCCTGCCGGCGGCCGAGTCCGCCGCCCGGCTGATGGGCTGTTCCCCGGGCCTGCTGCCGGCGACGGGGCTGCTGGAGTCGCCGAGTGCTGCCGAAAATCGGGACGAGCCGGAGCTCTTTCCCAAGCACGCCTTGGTCCACTACCTCCGGAGCGCGGGTGTCTGGACGGCGGAGTTTTACCAAAAGCTCTGCCGCGGGCAGTCCCCGGCGCTGCTCTCGGCCGAGTGGCCGGAGGCGGTACGGGCCGTCACCCGGACGGCCTTCGAGCTCGATGCGGAATCCCTGCTCCAGGCCGCGGCGGTGCGGCAGCGGTGGCTCGACCAGTCCCAGACCCTGGAGCTCTACCTGGATCGGCCCAACATGGCGGCCCTGTCCTCGCTCTACCAGCGGGCCTGGGAGTACGGACTCAAGACCCTGCACGGGCTGAAGCTGGCCCCGCTGGCCGATACCTTTCCGGAAACCCTCTCCCTCGGCTCGCTCGATGCGGCGATGGCCGGTCTGCGGCAGGGCATGGCCTCCTACGATTTCTAGAGCGCATCGTTAAGTAAAAGGTAGACAAGGGGAAAAAGAAAGGGAGAAAAAGGAAATGGAGAAAGGGCACATGGGAGATACGACCTATCAGGTGAATTGTGGAATGAGATGAAAAGGTTGCTGTCTGAATTGACGACACGCTCCGGCCCATGGCGAAGTTTCCCCGCCGCGTCGAGAACCTGATCGCCTCCCTGCGCGGTCTGCCGACCGATGGCAGTGGGGCCCGGGACGTGGCGGCCAAGCCGCTGGGCGATACCCTGGAGCATTGGCTGAAAAAGAACCTGCCGGAGGCGCTGCTGCGCCTGGAGGAGCGGATCGCGCGCCGCTGGCCGGAAATCGTGGGCCCCGCACTGGCCCAGTACTGCCAGCCCCTCCTGGTCATTCGGGACGATGTGCTGGTGGTGGAGGTCCTGAACAGCGTCGCCCGCCATGCCCTGAGCCTGCGCCTGGACGAAGTGCTGGTCCAGCTGCACCGGATGCCCGGGTGCCGCCGCATCGAGCGGATCCGCTGCTGCCTGCCGTCGTAGCCGTATCGGCTGATTCGTCTCACGACGGATTGCTTCCCTTCGGTGTCGCCCCAGGGCGAATGGAGGCCGGAGCCGCTGGGGACTCCCGCTGCTGCCTGCTCTGGTCAATCCAGGCAGCCGGCTGCTCCACGGCCGGGTTTGGGCTCTGCCGCCTCTGTTCTGCTCGCCGTCTTTGGATTCCGAAGGAATCGCCCGCTCCGCGGGCCCCAAGCCACAAACCTACGATTTGTGGCTTGCAAAGACGGCGAGAACTGGGTTCAGGAGAAGCGAAAGCTAAGTTCAGGAAACGACGAAGGCCAGGGTTAGGAGGAAGCGAGGGCTGGATTTGAGAGACGGCGAGAACTGGGTTCAGGAGAAACGAGGGCCAGCCGATGAGGAATTTTCCATCCCGGGTGGAAAGAGCCTTGCGCTGAGCTCGCGGGAGGAGCATCTTCATGGGCATGGGCCCGTGTCCCTTTCGCCGAAAATATCCCCCGCCACAGCCGAAGGACGATGCGTTCTTCATGGCCATGGCCTACAATGAGGCCATCCGCGCCTGGGAGGAGGACGAGGTGCCGGTCGGGGCCGTCGTCGTGTACGACCGGCGGATCATCGCCGCCGCCCACAACCGCATCGAGGCCAGGCAGGAGGCCATGGCGCATGCGGAGATGCTGGTGCTGGCCCGGGCCGCGCGGGCACTGGGGGGTTGGCGCCTGAACGGCTGTACGCTCTACAGCACCAAGGAACTCTGCCCGATGTGCGCCGCCGCCGCACGTCTGTCGCGGGTCGATGCCCTCGTCTTCGGCATTCCGGAGCCCCGGCCGC
>JAIRLG010000076.1 GCA_031259625.1 Puniceicoccales bacterium | reverse complement strand
TCGGAGGAGCAGGCCATCGAGATCGACATGATGATGAATGCCTCCAACGGGATGATCCTGGTCGCGGGCCCCACCGGTTCCGGCAAATCGACGACGCTGTACGCCGTGATCAAGAAGATCTCCTCGCCGGAGCAAAAGGTGCTGACGGTGGAGGATCCGGTGGAGTACCAGATCGACGGGGTGAACCAAATTGCCGTCAACGAGCGGGTGGGCATGACCTTTGCCCGGGCCCTGCGGGCGATGCTGCGCCAGGCGCCCAACGTCATCCTCGTCGGGGAAATTCGGGATAAGGAGACGGCGGAAATGGCCATTCGGGCCGCTCTGACCGGTCACCTGGTGCTGTCGACGGTGCACGCGCGGGATACGATCAATGCGGTGACGCGCCTGGTGGACCTCGGTGTCCCCACCTACCTCATCGCCGCCACGCTGCGGGGCATTCTGTCCCAGCGCCTGGTGCAGAAATTGTGCCCCTCCTGCGCACGGCCGGTTCCCTGCGACGAGGATTTCCTGAGGCGTTCGGGCCACGAGGGTACCTTGCCGGCGGGTACGGTGACCTACGAAGCCGTCGGCTGCGAGCACTGCCTGCGCACCGGCTACCGGGGACGCCTGGCCGCCTACGAGGTTCTGCCCATCGATGCCGGGTGGCGGGAAGGGATCCACGACTACGCGGATGAGGATGTGCTGCGGCAGAAATTTGTCCAGGAGGGCCGGAAATCGATGCGGGAATCCGCGATTCATCACTATCTGAAGGGCCACAGCGATTGGAATCAGGTGCGGGGCATTGTGGCCGAAGTAGGAGTCTATGACCCGGCCTAGCGGGACCAGAGGTTCTCCTGGTTCGCAACGGAATCGGAGTCTCCCTGGCCCTCAGCGGGGTTAGATGTTCCTGGTCTCCAGCGGAGTCCTTTAATGGGGCCGCCTTTGCGGGAGGAGCAGGGAAAGTTCCTTTCCCTGCCCCTCCCGCGGCGCCCGCGCGGCGCGGCCGCAGGCCGCGGGCGCCGGGGCCCGCAGGGCCCAAAGGCGGCCCCAAACCCCCCAACCGCCGCTTACCCCAAGGCCCATCCGCATACTTCGGAGTCCGCGGGTTGCATCCTTCGGCATCCACAAACTGCGCCTTTCGGTACCTATAGGCTGTGTCCTTCGGAGCCCACCGGGAACTCCATCTCAGACCTTGCCCCGAGCGCATTCCACCTCGGCAGGAGGTCGCTGCTCGCTGTCTTTGGATCCCTTCGGGATCGCCCGCGCAGCGGGCCACAAGAGGGGGACGAAAAAAAACCTTTTTCGTCCCCCTCTTGCAAAGACAGCGAGGAAGTACCCCATGGGTGAGAATCCTCCCATGCTCGAGGGCCTGATCCTCTTCCTCACCCCCGGGAAAATCTCCACCCTCGGTGGGGAACCCAGGATGGCCAAAAATCCCTCGCTTTTTTTATTGACGCGACCTGGCTCCATGCTGTAGCGTGCGACCCCATGTTGGCGGTGGTGAGTTCGGGGGCGCTGCGGGGGGTGGATGCCTTTCCGGTGGAGGTGGAGGTCAGCACGGGTGAGCGGGGCGAGCCGCGCCTGGTGCTGGTGGGCCTGCCGGACTCGGCGGTGAAGGAGTCCCAGAATCGCGTCTTCTCCGCCCTGATGACGACCCAATTCGCCATTCCCCGAACGCACACGACGGTCAACCTCTCGCCCGGGGAGCTGCGGAAGGAGGGCTCGCTCTACGACCTGCCCATTGCCCTGGGCATTCTGCAGAGCACACGCCAGACGGACTTCCAGGCCCTATCCGACTACATCGTGGCCGGGGAGCTGAGCCTTTCGGGCCGCCTCCTGCCGATCCGGGGCAGCGTAGCCCTGGCCCTTCTGGCCAGAAGGCAGCAGAAGTCGCTGCTCCTGCCGAGGGCGTCGGCGGAGGAGGCCGCATTGGTGCGGGAGGTGAAGGTCTTCGCCGTCGACGACCTCCGCGATGCCGTGAACTTCCTCCACCGGCCGGAACGGGTCCCCACGGTGGCCTCCTGGGCGGAGGACCGGGAGCCGGTCTACGACGTCGATTTTTCGGAAGTGCAGGGCCAGGAGGCCCTGAAGCGGGCGATCGAAGTGGCGGTTTCCGGCGGGCACAATCTGCTGATGCTGGGTTCCCCCGGCTCCGGAAAATCCATGCTGGCCCAGCGCATCCCGACCATCATGCCGAAGTCCAGCTTCGAGGAGTACCTGGAATGCCTGAACATCTACTCGGCCTCGGGGACGTCCCTGGACGAGCATCAGCGCCGCTACCAGCGCCCCTTCCGCTCGCCGCATCACACCCTGAGCGACGTGGGGCTACTGGGGGGTGGGAGGCTGCCGGGCCCGGGCGAGGTCTCGCTGGCCCATACCGGTGTCCTGTTTCTGGACGAGCTGCCGGAGTTCCGCCGCTCGACGCTGGAGGTGCTGCGCCAGCCGCTGGAGGACGGGAAGGTCTCGATCTCCCGGAGCGCGGGCAAGATCCAGCTGCCGGCCTCCTTCATGCTGGTGGCGGCCATGAACCCCTGCCCCTGCGGCTACCTCATGGATCCTCGGCACGACTGCCATTGCACGCCGCTGCAGATCCAGCGCTACCGCTCGAAGATCAGCGGGCCGCTCCTGGATCGCATCGACATCCACAGGGATGTCGTGGGGGTGAGCTCGGCGGAGCTGGGCAGCCGGAGGCCACTGGAATCCTCGGCCCAAATTCGCCAACGGGTTCAGCGGACGCGGGAGATCCAGCGGCGGCGATTCACCGGTACCGGCCTGGCGACACCGGTCAATGCCCGCATGGGGATCAACCAAATCCGTACCTACGCGCCGTTGGATGCGGAGTCGGAAAAGATCCTCGCCATGGCCGCCGAGCGCCTGGGCCTGTCGGCCCGGGCCTACTACCGCGTGATCAAAGTTTCGCGCACCCTCGCCGATATGGCCGAGGAGCCCCATATTTTGCCGGAACATATTTTAGAGGCGCTGCAGTACCGCTCGCGGGAGGTGCTGGCCCCCGGTCTCAGCAAGATGGCCGTCTGAGCCTTGGTGGAAGTCGTGGGTGTAGAAGTCTTGACCTAGTTCCTTCGGGGGGCATCGGTGATGTCGGATTTCATCGCCGGTGGCGCTGGATGGCGGATAAACTCTAGCTTTCCCCCGAGGGAGTTTTTTTTCCAAAAAGTGTTTTAAAGTTTCAAGGGTGTTATTATCCGGGTTCAGGAGTATTATTTTCCGGTCGCCTTTGGAGCCTTTGGCTCCGGCCCGCTCCGCGGGCCCGCCGAGGGGAAATGGAAAAATTTTTTCCATTTCCCCTCGGCGTAAAGGCGACCGGAGGATTTCGAAAACCCCTAGGTGTTCGCTTCGCTGTCTTTGCGCGCCGCCGCGCTTTTTTTTCTTCGAAAAAAAGGCGGCGGCGCGTGGCCCGCGGAGCGGGTCGATTCCTCCGGAATCCAAAGACAGCGAAAGAGCTCCCGGCCGGGTGGTGGCGATTTTCTCCCCAGGACCCCTTTGCTCCGAAAACATTGGGAGCAAAAACCCTTGCACCGGGGATATTTTTGAAAAAATCACGGCCCAATGGCGGAGATTTTCCACGTGGCTTCCTGGATCGGTGCCCGGCTGAGGGAGGCATGGTCCCGCCTGGGGATCGAAGCGACGGAGGAATCGGCCAGGGTACGACCGGCGGATCCCCGCTTCGGCGACTTCCAGGCCGATGGGCCGCTGGCCCTGGCCAAGCGGAGGGGGGTCGCCCCGCGCCCGTTGGCGGAGGAGCTGCTGCGGGCGCTGACGGCCGATGAGGAATGGCGCGGGGCCGGCATCGAGGCCTTCGTCTCCGGCCCGGGCTTCCTCCCATTCCGGCTCTCGGACGGCTTTCTCCTGCGCTGGCTGAACGCCTACCGCAACGGGGCCTCGCTCCGGCTCGGCGCCGGCCAGAGATTTCTGGGCCGGAAAATCGTCGTCGACTACTCCTCGCCCAACACGGCCAAGCAGATGCACGTGGGGCACCTCCGCTCCCTGGTCATCGGCGAATCGATCCAGCGCCTGCTGCGCTTCTGCGGGGCCGAAGTGATCCGGGATAACCACATCGGCGACTGGGGGACGATCTTCGGTATTCTGATCCTGATGATCCGCAGAAATCCCTTCAATTGGGAGCGGAGTCCGGCCGAGGTGCTGGAATGCCTGGAGGCGCTCTATCGGGAGGGGGTGGCCCGGACGAAGGAGGACGAGGCCTTCCTGGAGGAGGCCCGCCGGGAGCTCGTCCGCCTGCAGCGGGGCGAGCCGGAAAATGTGGCCCTGTGGCAGCGGATCAACGAGCTCTCCTACAGGGCCTTTCAGGAGATCTACGACGAAATGGAGGTGCATTTCGACCATGTCCTGGGGGAATCCTTCTACCGCGACCAGGTCGATCGGGTCTGCCGGGAACTCGAAGACATCGGTCTGGCCGAAATCAGCGACGGCGCACTGGTCGTCCGACACCGGGCCCATCCCCGCTTCGGCGAACAGCCCTTCCTGGTGCGCAAGAAGGACGGGGCCTCGAACTACGCGACGACGGACCTGGCCGCATTGCTCTACCGGGTCGAGCACTTCCACGCGGACGAGGTCATCTACGTGACCGATGGGCGCCAGCAGGACCATTTCCAGCAGCTCTTCCTCACGGCCGAGGCCTGGTTTTCCAAAAAAAACTACCCCTTGCCGACCCTGAAACACGTCTGGTTCGGGACGATTTTGGGCGAGGATGGCAAGGCCATCCGGACGCGCTCCGGCGAACCGCTCCGCCTGCGCGAGCTGATGGAGGAGGCGAAGTCGCGGGCCTACGGCATCGTCGCGGAAAAAAGCCCCTCCCTGGCGGAGGAGGAGAAGCGGCGGATCGCGCGCGCCGTCGGCCTGGGGGCGATCCGCTACGCCGACCTGTCCCAGAACCGCACTCACGACTACGTCTTTTCCTGGCCGAAGCTGCTGTCCTTCGACGGCAATACGGCGCCCTATCTCCTCTATGCCCTGGCGAGGATCCGCTCGGTCTTTCGGAAACTGCCCGCTTCGGCGAGGGGGGAGGTCGAGGCCCTCGCCCTCCCTTCGTTGGCGACCCCCGAGGAGCGGGCGTTGGCCAAGAAGCTCGTCCTCTTCCCCTGTGCCCTGGAGCAGGCCATCGAGGACCTGAGACCGCACTTCCTCTGCACCTACCTCTACGAGCTGGCCGGCGTGTTCTCCGCCTTTTACAAGGCGAATCGCGTCCTGGGCGAGGCGGAGGAGCCCAAGAAGCGGCGCCTGGGCCTGTGCGCCCGCACCGCCCTGATCCTCGAGCAGGGACTCCAGCTGCTGGGCCTCGCGACCCTGGAGCAGATGTAGAGAACCGGCAATGAAGGATGGATGCGGAGAAACCGGCGGTGGAAGGCGGAAATTTTTTGGGAGGATTTTTTCTAGAACCTCGCGACTCTGGAGCCGATATAGGGGATAGATGACAAAAGCAGATATAGGAAACGGGCGATGAGAGGCAAAAATTTCCCGGGGAGCATTTTTTCGAAAAGGGCGCTGAAATAATGGAAATTCTTCCTTTGCCGGAGGCGCTGGAGAGATTTTTGGGCTTCCTGGCCCTGGAAAAGGGCGCATCGGAGCACACGCTGTCGGCCTACCAGTTGGATTTGATGCAGTGGGAGCAATTCCTCCTGGAGCGGCGTCCGGAGGCGGGGAAAGATGTATCGGTCCTCGGTCCCGAAGACATCCGGCCCTGGCTCCTCTCGCTCCACCACTCCGCCTATCGGCCGAAATCCATAGCGAGGAAGATCGCGGCCCTGCGCTCGTTCTTCAAGTACCTGGCCCAGCGGGATGGGATTCAGAAAAATCCCATGGAGGAGATCCACCTGCCCCGAACCGGCCGTTCCCTGCCGGAGGTGCTGACGCCCGAGGAGATGGAGCGCCTGCTCCAGGCGCCCTCGCGGGAGACGCCCCGGGGGCTTCGGGATCGGGCCATGCTGGAGCTGGCCTACGGCAGCGGCCTGCGGGTATCGGAACTCTGCCATCTGCTGCTGCAGGCGCTGGATCTGGAAAATGGCTTCGTCCGGGTCTACGGCAAGGGCAGCAAGGAGCGCGTCGTGCCTCTTGGCCGCTGCGCGTCGGCGGCGTTGAGGGACTACCTCGAGCGCGGCCGGCCGGCCCTGGTCTCGCGGAAAACGGGCAGCTCCGTCTTTCTCGGCCGACGGGGCTCCGCCCTGTCGCGGAAGAGCTTTTGGCTTCGGGTTCAGAACTACGCCAAATCCCTCGGCCTGCGCTCGCCGGT
>JAIRLG010000080.1 GCA_031259625.1 Puniceicoccales bacterium | reverse complement strand
CCAATTCCACAGGAATCCAAAGCCGGCAGGGTACGTAACAGACAAACGACAGAAATAGACACGTAACAGAAAGCTCCTCCACTCCCCCAACGATAGAAATCCGTCCCGCTCCTTCGACGGCAGAAATCTCCTCCGTTCCTCCAGCAACAGAAAGCTCCACGAATCGCCCTAGCCTCCCGACAGTGTTCAGGGAGAATTCTGGGGGAAAGCCGGAATCCTTTTGTTACTCGAGCGACAAAAATCCTCTCGGTTTCTCTAGCAACAGAAAGCTTTCCCGTTTCTCAAGTAACAGAACACTCCGCGCAATTGTAGAGAGGCCACATGACAAAAAAACAGATGCCTCCGGGCTTACCCGACGTATACCCTCCGAACTCGGGCGGAAATCGAGCAGAGGCCCTCGCGGATGAGGCGCCGTGACCAGCGGCAGAACTCGTTGGCCGTGAGCTCGTCCTCACCGTCGCGCCCGATCCAAGTTGCGCGGTCGCCCACTTGAATGGGCGTTTTAGCTTCCGTGACATCGAGGAGGGTCTGGTCCATCGCCACCCGGCCCAGGACTCTGAATCGCTGGCCGTGGACGAGGACTTCGGCCACGTTGGAGGCGTGGGTCGAAATCCCATCGGCATAACCGGCGCCCAGAACCGCGAGTCGCGTCGGGCGTCCGGTCGTCGCCATGGCGTCGTAGCCAATCGGCACTCCGGCCGGGAGCATTTTTAGTAAACTGATCCGGCTGTGGAAGCCCAGAACCGGTTCCAGGGCCAGCGAACGGATGAGGGGCAGCTGGCACTCCGACCCTATGCCGTACTGCAATGCGCCGATGCGAACGGCGGTATCGGGAGAATTCTCCCAGGCCTCCGGCAGCGAAAAGCTGGCGCTCTCGTGAATCCAAAGTTCCGGAGATAGAGGGCCACCGGCCTTTTCGTAGCGCTCCAGCCAATGGCCGAAGCGTTGGCGCTGGAGCTCGGTATGGGCCCTATCCGAACTGGCGCAGGAGAAGTGCGTCGCGATGCCCGTGATTCGGAGCCAGGGATCTGTTCCAAAGGCCCTTAGGGTCTTTTCCACCGGCTCCTCATGCCAGAATCCGGCCCGCCCCATGCCCGTGTCCACCTTCAGGTGGACGGAGATCGCCCTTCTCCGCTCCTGCGCACGGAGCCGCAGGTGCCGCAGTTCTTCCAAACTCGACACGAAGGGGGTCAGATGGTGTTCGAACAAAGAGGGGACTTCCTCCGGCAGTACCGGACTCAGGATGAGCACCGGAAGGGCTATGCCCTGCTCGCGAATCCGGATGGCTTCCTGCACATTGGCGACCCCGAAAGCATCCACACCGGACTTCAGCATCCGAGAAACAACGGCCGACAGGCCATGGCCGTAGGCGTCGGCCTTCACCACCGCGATGTAATGGACGTGGGCCGGGAGCCGGCGACGGATGCGGGTAAGATTGCGCTCCAGGGCCCCGAGGTCGACCTCGGCCCAGGCCCGGAGGGCGCGCGTATCGGCTGGTGTGGAAGAGGTCATGGTCGAGGCCTGGCGGTCCGATCCCGTAGGGGCGAAGACGGAAGGCAGGGCGTTCACAAGCAAAAGAGGAAAAGCGGCGGAGGAAAAGTCTGGAAATTCTCCATTTCTCATCTCCTTACCGTTTTTCTGAATTCTGCTCGGCCAGGCCCCAGCCTGGCCGAGGGGTGGGTGGGTGGGGGCTGGCTGGCTTTGCAAGGGACAAATGGCTTCCGCCATTTGTCCCTTGCGGCCCGCGGAGCGGGCCCGATGCCGGAGGCATCGAAAGCCAGCCAGCAAAGCAGAGATTAGCGGAAGAAGCCAGCAGAGGAGAGCAAAAGCATCCCCCAACTGGGCGGTAGGAAAAGACAGCTGCCCCGTCGAACACCGCAGGAACCCCCCAGGCCTTTTCCCAAAGCGCCGAAAAGAACAACACCCAAATACTCCGCAAAAGAGCAGCGCCCCAACACTCCACACCCCCGAATTCCCCTTATCCCAAAGCCGCTTCTCCAGCCTCCACTGGGGTGGCTAACCGGATTCGAACCGGTGACCCTCGGAACCACAATCCGATGCTCTAACCAGCTGAGCTACAGCCACCAAACCCCCGCCCAGGCAATCGCTTGCCGGGCCTTTGTCAAGTGAGCTTCCGACGGTCGCTCCGCCTGGCGGAGCGGATGATTTTCCTCGCCGATGGGGTCGTAAGCCCTTCTCTGTCGAATGTGAGGGTTATCCAGGCGTACGTCTTTCGGGAGGGTTTTTTCCACACCTCGCTCTCGGTGGCCCTCTTCGCCCTCGTCCTCCTCTCCGGCAACGCCATTCGGGATGTCCTCGAACTGCTCACCGAGGGGAAGATCAGCCTCTTCTGCAGCCTGAAATTCCTCTGCATTTTGAGCCCTTCCGTCATCTCCTACGCACTCCCCCTGGGTTTTCTCACCGGCACCCTGCTGACTTTGGGGAAAATGGCCTCCCAGAACGAGATTCTCCTGATCAAGAGCGCCGGCATCAGCCTCTTCCAAATCCTATCGCCCCTCATCCTCATCGCCCTGGGGGCGACGCTGCTCTCGCTCTTCATCAACTTCGAGTACGCGCCGAAGTCCATCGCCGGCTACCGGCGCTCGTTGAGGGAAATGATACGGGAGGACCCGCTGCGCTACTTCCGCCCCGCGACCTTCGTGCGCGAGTTCCCGGGCCATATCCTCTTCGCCCGGCGCCGCCAGGGGGCTCGTTTGGAGGATTTCTACGTCTGGGAGCTGGATGCCCAGGGACGGGTGATGGCCACCGCCCAGGCGGAATCGGCCGAGCTGAGCTACGATCCTGACCGGGACACCCTGCTCCTGAGTCTCCACAGGGGCAGTGCCGAGAAGCGGCCCAGTGATGCGCCGGAGAGCTTTGCGGAGCAGTCGATCCCGACCCTTTTCTTCGAGCGCATGGATCTGCGATTGCCCCTGGGAAATCTCCTGGCTCCCTACGCTTCGGGCCGGACGAGGCTCAAATACATGGATTTGGGCGAGCTTCTAGGGGCGAGGCGGATGGCCATCCAGGAGGGCGATTTCGCGGGCCGCGTGGCGATTCAGCTGCAGATTCAAAGGCAAATCGTCATGGCCTTCGCCACGCTTTCGATGGTGCTGCTGGGCGTGCCCCTCGCCGTGAAATCCGCCCATGCCGAGATCTTCATCCACCTCTTCCTGGCCCTGCTACTGGCCATGGGCTTCTACTTCTCGGTCATCGCCATTTCCTGGCTGGAGGATTTTCC
>JAIRLG010000001.1 GCA_031259625.1 Puniceicoccales bacterium | reverse complement strand
GGCCGTCCTGCTGTTCTACCTCAGCCTGAGCTCGGTCTATCCGGAGCGGATGCGCCTCGACATGGCCCGAAGGGCCTGCTGGGCAGCGGGGGGACTGCTCGGCTTTTTCGCCCTGACGGGAGAGTTTTTCTTCCAAACCCTCCGCATCGGCCCCTGCACCCTTTTTTTCGCGAGCGGCATCCTCCTCTTCGCCCTGGGATTTCGCCTCCTCAACGACCAGGGGACGAATGTTTCTTCACCAAAGGAGAAGGCCGATGCTGAAGGGATTCCCTCCGCCCTGCCGGATATCTCCCTCATCCCCCTGGCCATACCGCTGATCGCCCATCCGTCCGCCATCCTCTTCCTCATCCGGGCACACAGCGCCGCTCGGGGATCGGCAAATGCTCTCTCCCAGCACCTCCTCCGCACCTCGGTCGTCGTGGTGGCTGTTTTCCTCCTGTATCTCCTGCTCTTCCTGGTGGGCAAAGGGCTCCGTTGGCTCCACCCCGTCCTGCTGAAGCTCTGCTACCGCCTCTCCGGCCTCTTTCTTCTGGCCATGGCCCTGCAGCTCATCCTGCTAGGCCTGCAGGAGGCTAAACTATCTAAATTTTGAAGCTCTGTGCTGGGAGATGCCGAAAAGGAATTCCCTGCTCTGGGGACTCCCCTACCCTTTCAGTCTATTCCCATGGGCCAGTTGCTCAGAATGTTCCACAGAGGGATTGGGGTCTCGGAGGCCTCGGCGCAGGCCTTGAAGGCCTTTCGGTGAGCGGGTATCTGCAGAAGTCCTGCACCCATTTGGGCCGGGGTGCCCAGGGGAATTACCCGCGGCGGAGAGCGATCCTCTGCGGGCTTTAGAGCCAGCGTATGACAGGACCAGGCGCTGATGAAATTCGCTTCGTGTCCCCTTTGCTGGGCTGCCTTTTTCAGCAGCACTGTTTCGCCCAGAAGATGTTCCTGCTCCCTTAGTTTGAATTTCTTGCCCACGATGACGAAAATCTCATCCGGAGCTCCCCAGGCATTTTGATACTGTTGGCTCAACGCGAAAATGGGATTCGCGGGATCGACATCGGAAGAGACGAGAAACAGGGCGAAGGCCGGGTATATTTTAGTCAGTTTTCTCAGAATCCATCTTTGGTAGGCCATTTCGAAGTTGCGAGCTCTGTCCTGAATTTCTTCGGGATTCCAGCTGGATCCGGACGGACTTAAGAGAAAATCCATCCGTAGCATTAAATGTGTCAGGATATGTAGGAACCTAATCGAGGGAGTGAGTCTGGCATTTTGCTCCAGGAACTGGTAATCCGTCGTTTCGATCCTCCAGCCGGATTTGTCAGATATCAGGAGGGGACGTGCGGAGGATCGCCAGAGGGTTTGCATTTCCTGATCGCCTTCCGTTGTGAACCATCCTACGCGAAAAGTCACGACGACGGAATTTTTTCGATGCCGATCCGAACCTGTTGGACCTGGATTTGATTCAAGATCTCGGATAAGAATCTCCGGGATAAGGAGAGCTGAAGATGAGTCGCTTAGGTCAATTGCCAGCTCTTTTTTCCACTGCTGCGACAGCCGTTGGCAGCGATCGATGAGAATGTCTCGATATAACTGGTGCTCCGCAAAGAATCCGATTTCATCTTTTACAAGGGAATTCCAAAGCGAATGAAACTCAGGAGAAAAGTAGTCAGCTGATGGGATTTGCTTGGCTGCAGCTTCCAGCTTGGCCTGAACCTGTTTGGAAATCACCAGCGCCGAGAGCAGCAGGCCTAGTTTTAGCAAGTTTCTCATATCCCCTCTCTTTTTTGTCTTCCGTATTACTCTTTCATCCCATACACCGGTCGCAGCGATTGCAGGGTAATATCATTTAGAGCGCTCATGTACTCATCGATGAGGGGCAAATCAGGATCCGATCCTTTCCACCTCCGCAGTGCGGCGAGCCTCCTGGCCTCCGAAGGACAATCCGGATCAGAAGGGTATAAGAAGTAGCTTAAACTTCGATCCATGGCACTTGCCAAGGCGATGGGGAAGTACAGTTTTTCTTCATTAAAATCCAGGAGTGTTTTGGCAAAACGCACGAGCTTTTCTCCGCTTAGCCGGTCTCGAATCTTTTCCGGAGCGAGGGAATAACGGGCACAGGGGTTCATGGCTACGACCATCTTCGAAAAATCCTGGGGCAATTTTTTACACAGGGGCATACCGGCCTGCTGCTTTGCCTTGAAGGGGAATGCCCGATAAGCTTCCTGTCCGCCGGTCGCGGCAATGAAGGCTGACAGCCGCTTCTGAATTTCTGCCGGGATGTTGAGCTGGAACATCGATTTGTCCTCCGAAAGGATCGGATTGGCCCCGACGGAAGCCAGCGATAAGGCGCATGCGCAACATAGACCGATGCTTTTGGTTCTCAATAAGCCCACAGGGCACATTGTAATTTTCTTTGGCAAAAGATCAACTGGATTGCTTCATCCCATCAAGTCGCCGTACAGGGGGCCCCAGAGGGAGTTCCCATTCTCTGGGGTAGGGGTATGCGGTATGGGTCACAAAGGGAGTCTCCAGGCTCGTTCTCCGAGATAGATGTGGCATATGCGGACTGGCGCTTTGGGGTAAAATCCCCCACGGTTTAGGGATTGACGCGGATGCTCGGGCTCGCTACACCTTTTGGTCGAGGGCCCTGTGAAGATCGAGATTCAGGACGTCGACGAGCTGCGAAAAGTCGCGACGCTTAGCTGCGACCCCCGGCAGGTGGAAATCGAGGAAAATCTGATCCTGAGGGTCTTCTGCAAGGATGCTCGGATATCCGGTTTTCGGAAGGGCAAGGTGCCGGAAGAGGTGGTCCGACGGCGATTTGCGGGGGAAATCCAGCAACGCCTGCGCCAGAAGCTCGTCCAGACCGCCTACGAGGATCTGCTGAAGGAGAAAAATTGGGAGGTCTTTGCGGTCGTGGCCGTCGACGGGCCGGAGGGAAATCCGGAAGAGGGTTTTAAAATAAGCTTTACGCTGGACCTCCGGCCGGAGGTAAAACTGGAGGATTACCGGCATTTTCCCCTCACGCCCTTTTCCGTCAAGGTGGGGGCATCGGAGCTGGAGGAGAGCCTCCAACAGCTGCGCCGGCAGCACGCGGACTACCGGAAAGTCGATCGGGCGGCCCAGAAGGGCGATTTCGTCCGCCTGAATTACAAAGGCCTTTTATCCGACGGTTCCGAGATCGCCGAGCGGGCCGAGGCCTGGCCGGTTCTGGGCGAGCAGCGCAATGTCTGGGAGGAAGCCGGGGCGGAAGAGCCCTCCGGTCTTCGCTGCATCGCCGATGCCCTCGTGGGGCTCCGGGAGGGCGACGTCCGGGAAGTCTCCACAGATTTTCCCGCCCATTTCGAGGTTCCGGCCCTGGCGGGCCAGGCGGCCAGCTACCGGCTGCAGGTGCTGGAGGTACGCGAAGTGATTCTGCCCGAATGGGAGGCGGATTTCTTCCGTAGGATGAAGGTGGAGGGTCTCGAGGCGCTGAAGGAAAAGATCTTTCAGGGACTTCAGGCCCGCAAGCGGCAGCAGGGACGCCAGGCGCAGCGGGAGGAGCTCATCCGCCTCCTCCTGAGCCGGATTTCCTTCCCGATTCCGGAAAGCGCCCTCATCGCCGAGCAGGAACGGCTGCTGAAAAATTTTACGGAGCAGCAGGCACCCCATGTCCTCAGCTCCCCTGGATTCAAGGATCGCCAAAAGGAATTTTTTGAGCAGGCTCTGGCCCCGGCTCGCCAGCGGGCGGCGCTGAATTTTATTCTGGAGCATGTGGCAAAAAAAGAGAAGATAGGAGTGACATCGGAAGATATGCAGCGGATTTTACTTCAGGATGCGGCGGCTCTGCGTGTCCCAGCGGAAAAACTCTTCAAGGAACTGCAGCAGGATCGCCAGCGCCTGCGGGAGCTGCAGCAGCGGGTGATTCTGGGCAAAGCGCTTGATTTTCTTCTGGCCATCAACACCGAAACCTCGGAAGCTTCGCCGGACGGGGCCGATTCCACTCCTCTGCCGGAAGCCAGGAAAGCCTAAAATTATGAGTTACTTACCTTTGCCCTATGTCTACGAACGCGACGGTCGCCAGGAGCGCTCCTGGGATATCTACAGCCGCCTCCTCAAGGACCGCATCATCTTCATCGGAACGGCCGTCGACGACTTTGTGGCCAATGCCGTGGTGGCCCAGCTGCTCTTCCTGCAGATGGAGGACGCACATAAGGATATCCACATCTACATCAATTCCCCGGGCGGCAGCATCACGGACGGCATGGCCATCTACGACACGATGCAGTTCATGAGCTGCGATGTGGTGACCTACTGCATCGGCCAGGCGGCCAGCATGGCGACCGTCCTTCTGGCCGCCGGGGCGAAGGGGAAGCGCTATGCCCTACCCCACAGCCGCATGATGATCCACCAGCCCTCCGGTGGGGCCGGCGGCCAGGCGGCCGACATCTCCATTGCGGCGAAGGAAATCGTCCGCTGGCGCAAGACGCTCAACGAGGTGCTATCCCTCGCCACGGGACAGGACATCGGGAAGATCGAGAAGGACTCCGATCGGGACTTCTTCATGACCCCCGAGGAGGCGAAGGACTACGGCATCATCGACGAAGTGGTCGTCCAACCGTCCCGTCCCGCATCTGAGGAAAAGCTCTGAGGGAACGGTCGTTTGGGAGGAGGTTTTTTTGGGGGCCGCCTTGGCGCCGGAGGAATCCTGAAAAGGCTTTTTCAGGATTCCTCCGGCGCGGCCCGCTTCGCGGGCCCGGAGCCCGGAGGGCTCCCAAGGCGGCCCCCGGACACTGCAACCGATGCAGCGACCGACGACCAAATCCGGTTTTCGGTCGACCGAACTTGAGGGAATGCGCGCCGATGGGGATTTAACGTGTTACTTTTTTGATGTGTGGAAGGATTGCCGGATACGGTCGCCGATTTTGGGGAACTGAGCGACTATTTCATCGGTATTTGGGGACCGAAAGTCGATCCATTTTCGTCGAAACTAGGGGCCGTGCTATTGCCCTCGGCGACGGCCGTTGAGAACCTGAGGAGGGTCTGCGCGCGGCGCGGAGTCGTTCTGGAAAATACGCGTTTCTTTGCCCCTTCCGAACTGAGGGAATTTCTAAAATCCTCCTTGGGCCGTTCCCTCCCGGCACAAGGGGGCTTGCGAATTGTTCCTGAAAAAACCTTGAAATTCTGGCTGCGCAATGTCCTGAGGGCCTCTACGCGGCTGCAGGCCCTGAAGCTTCAGGCCTTGGGGGAAGAAGCGGGGATGTTTCTGCGGACCTTCGCCCTGTGGAGGCGGACGAATCCGGCCAGGAGGCGGTCTCTCTTCGATGCCGATTTCTCTTTTTTTGCCCGGCAATGGGAGGTGCTTCTATTTCAGCAACGAGCCGTCCTGTCCGTCGAAGAGGCCTACCAGTACAGCGGGTTTCGGGAAAAGTTCTTTCAAAATGCCTTTGTGGGCGGGTTCTCGCTCCAGAATGGGGATGAGCTGCCTTTGCTTCGGCTGTTTGCGCAGCTCTCGGAGCGGGTCACTTTTGCGAATCTTCCCAGTGGGAATTCCCATCGGGATGGATTTTGGCGATCCGTCACCGCTCGACTGAGGAGCAAGGACGCCGAATCTGGGCCTGATACCTGTCCCTCTCACCGGGAAGGGGATGCCAAGAGGAGAGCAGAGGCGGCCGTGCCCGACGAGGGCGGTAAAACCGATGAAGGTGCCGGAACTGAGAAGGGCGCTGAAACCGACGAAGGCAATAGGCCTTCATTTCCATCTTCATCTCCTTCCCCTTCTCCTTCCCCATCGATCCACTTCAGCGCCGAGACGATGGATGGGGAAATTGCTCAGATATGCGGGCAATTGCGAGCCGTTCTCGGATCGCGGCCCAGAGGACGCGTGGCGATCATCTTGCCCGGCGGGAATTCCGTCGAAAATAGGTTGCTGCAGGAGCAGCTCCATCGGGAGGGCGTTCCCTTCAGCTCCGCCCTTCCGTTCCCGCCGCGCGTCAGAAGCTATCCCATTGTCCATGCCTGGTGCCGCTGGCAGAAATCCGACCACATCGACGATTGTGCTTCGTGGATTCAGCGCCTGTTTTCCGAAGGATTTCTGGATGATACGCTCCCAAAGGCCCTGAGGGAGGAGATCTCATCGGGTCTCCTCCGGCTCGCCGGGCCATCTTCTGGCCTGCTCCTCGACTGGGTGAGGGAAAAGACGCATGAGGGAAAGCTGAAGGACTTTTGGGACCTCGCTTCCCTCTGGCCCGAAAGGGCGGATCTGTCGACTTTTCTCGATTCTCTGGAACGAGTTATAGAGAGGGGTCTCTGGGGTGCCTTTCCCCAGGGACAGCGGTCAGGCCTATTTCAGGAACTTCGGCCGTGGGCGCTCACGGGGGAACAATGCTCCCGGCTTTCCTTCATCCAATGGCTCGAAGCTTCCCTCCGCGAATGTTTTTCCGAAACGCCGAATTACGCCTCTCCGGCGGCCGAGGTCTGTCTGATAACGCCGGCCGAGTTCGATCACGGAACATGGTCCCATGTCTTTCTCCTGCGCTCGGCGGAGCGGCCATCGAAGCGTCCTCCCTGGAATCCCAATCCTTTTCTCCAAACCACCGGCAGGGCTCTGAGACAGCAGTCCCCATTCGGAGATTCTCCCCTCTCTCTCATCGAAAGCACCGAGTTTTCAGAAGGGCATCGCGAACAGGAGGATTTCCTGGCCCTCAATCTGAAAAAAATCCGGCGGAAATTTTCCAGGGCGAATGCTTATTTCTTCAGCGTTTCCCAAGTGGATGGGGACATCGTCTCTTC
>JAIRLG010000091.1 GCA_031259625.1 Puniceicoccales bacterium | reverse complement strand
GGCGTTGCGCGTTTTTGCGGCGGGGGCCCCCGCGCCCCGCCCCCCCCGGGGGGGGTCTGGCGGCGGGGCCCCCCCCCCCCCGGGGGGGGGGGGGGGGGGGGGCCCGCGCCGCGGGGGCGGCCAAGGGGGAAAAGCCTCCCGCCCACCCTCCCTGGCTTTTCCCCCTCGGAAAGCCGGCCTCTGGCAGGACGACGCCCCCGGCACGGCCGGGAGGCGCAGCCTCCGGCCGCTCCGGGGGCGAAGCTTTCCCCGAAAGCGGCCCTTGCGCCCAAAATACCTCCGCGGGAAAACCCTTACCCGGTGATGCGGGCGACGCTCCTTCTCCACCCACCGGAAAAATCGCTGGTCCCAGGGGGCCGGCTTTGCTCGGAAGAGGAAAAGGCCGGAGGCCTTTTCCTCTCCGGGCGGCCCGCTCCGCGGGCCCGATGCCTCCGGCATCGAAAGCCGGCCCCCAAAAAAACAGAACTTCGGAGTGGACATTCGGGCCGATGAGGGCAGAAATAGGGGGCGGATTTTTATGAAAAGTATCGGGAAATGCTCAAGGCTTAGCCTGCTGAGGACGGCGAGTATCAGGAAATTTTCAAAAGTCGGCCTGCTGGGCACGGCGATCCTGCTGGCCGGAAGGGGCTCGGCCGTGAGGGCTGAACCGGCTCCGGCGGCCTGTCCCCTCCTGTCCTTCGACGCCAGTCGAGTGATGGGAAGCTATGTCACGGTCCAGAACCGCAATGCGGAACTGGAAACGATGGCCAAAAGCCTGCAGCAGGACGGGCAGAAGAAGATGGAGGAACTGGTGGCCGCCCGTAAGGAGATCCAGGAAGCGGCGGAGAAGATCGACAATCCGGCCCTGACGGACGAGGCGCGCGAGAAGATGCGGGCGGAGGTGGACAAGAAGGTGGAGGCGCTGCGCGAGAAGGAGATGAACCTTCAGCGCTGGCGGGAGGATTCGGAGAATCGCCTGGAGGATACGCGTTCGGAATTGCTGTCCAAGACCCTCGACGAGCTGCGGGTGATTTCCTCCGAAATCGCGCAGGAAAAGGGGGCCATCCTCGTCGTCAACCGGACGAATCCGGACATCCTCTACGCCGCCCCTTCCACCGACATCTCCGACGAGATGAGCACTCGTCTCAACCGGCGCTATCCGGTGACGGCGCCGGCCGTGGCCACAGCGCCGACCAAGTAAGGGTGAAAATCGTGGACGCTGAAGTATTGAGGACGTCAAGGCCGTGAACATCGCCAACTGGGTAACCCTATCGCGAATCCCCTTCCTCTTCCTCATCGTTTTTTTTCTCTATTTACCCCTGCGTTTTTCGGCGACCCTGGGCTTCGTCCTGTTCGTCCTGGCAGCGCTGACGGACTGGTACGACGGCTACCTGGCCCGTCGCTATGGCCTGGTCTCCGCCTTCGGCAAGCTGATGGATGCGCTGAGCGACAAGATCCTGATGCTCGGGCTGTGGATCACGATTCTGGCCCTGCCGCATCCCCAGAATCCCGGCTCCGTTGGCGGGATGGTGCCGCGCTGGGCGCTCTTCCCCGTGCTCCTGATCCTGGCGCGGGAGTTCCTCATCACCGGCCTGAGGCTGATCGCCTCGGCCAAGGCGGTCGTGCTGGCGGCGGAAAACTTGGGGAAGATCAAGACCGTCGCCCAGATTTTCAGCACCGGATTCTTCATCCTCTGGTACGCGCTGGTGCGCGATGGCCGAGCTTTTATACCGGAATGCGTCGGCAGCTTCGTCTACGGCCTGGCCATGGGTCTCTTCATCCTCTCAACCTACTTGACGATCGACTCGGGGATTCGTTATCTGGTCAAGCATCGCCAGCTGCTCCTGCAGGCCGATTGAAACTATCTCCATTTGCGGTGTTATGGGCATAAAGAGAGCGTTTAAAAAAGTCCAAAAGGCGCTGAAGCTGAAAAAGCGGGCCAAGCAGCTCGGCCGATTTCTTTCCGATCTTGTGAAAAAGACGAGGAAGAAATTGAAGATAAAGAGCCGGCTCAAGAAGCTGCGGCCCAGAGTTTGGGTCAAGCGCCTGCCCAAGTTCTGGCTCATGGGGCTAGCGACGCTGGGGCCGGTGGGGAACAAGCTCTTCGCGCCCGGGAGCTGGGCCTCGCTGGCCGGTTTGGGCTTCTACAGTTTTTGCTACCGGGAGCTGCCGGTATGGGGATTTCTCTGTCTGGCCGCGTTCAGCATTTTCTACATCGCCATTCCCATCTGCGATGCCGCCGAGCGGGTGGTGGGAATGGAGGATCCCTGCTGCATCGTGCTGGACGAGTTCGTCGCGATGCCGCTCTGCTTCTTCGGCTTCCACGTGACGCCGGAGAGCCATCTGCTCTGGTTCCTGCTCGGCGTGGGCTTCGTGCTCTTCCGCTACTTCGACATCTGGAAGCCGCTGGGAATTTACAGGCTGCAGGATTGGCGTGGGGGGAAGGGCATCGTCATCGACGACCTCGCCGCGGCCCTGGCGACGAACCTCGTCCTCCACCTCTTCTTCAGCGCCGACGGCATTTGCCGGCTCTTCTGAGCGCTTGGGGTTGGCACTGAGCGCTGAGGGTTAGAGGGAGAGTTTAAGTCAGAGGGAGAGCTTAAGGTGGTTTCTTGGGGGCCGCCTTTGGAAGCCTTTGGTTCCCAGGTCTTTTCGCGCCATGGCCTGTCGGCCGCGCCGGCTCCGCCGGCGCGGGCCGACCTGCGGCGTCCCGCAGGGACGCCGCCTTTGCTCCGCAAAGGGGCCATGGCGCCTGAAGACCCTTGGGAACGGATAAGGCTTCTGGCTCGCGGCGCGGCTAGCGCCGCGCCGCGAGCCGCGTGAGGGAGAACGAAAAGGACCCCCTTTTCGTTCCCCCCTCACGCCAAAGGCGGCCCCAAAATACAAATCTAGAAACTCCCCAAAAAACAGCCCCCAGCTTTTGCCTTACAGGCAGCCGGCCGGCATTTTTCCTCTCTCCCGACAGACCTCCTCCTTTTTCAGGAAACCAGGATATCCGGCTGGAAGGAGACCTTGAGGTGGTAGGGCTTGCCCGGCAGGAGAAAGAGGGGATTCGGCCGCGAGAGGATTTGGAGGAAGTGGAGGGGGCCGTAGGCGGTGCGGTACTGGGGATCGCCGCGCACGGTGACGAGCTCCTGCCAGCTCATGCCGAAGTCATCCTTTTCCACCACCGCCCGCAGGCTCTCCGCCCCCAGCCTAAGCCCGGATGAAGTGTGCGAAGAATGAGGGGCCGACAGCGCGATGACGTAGCGCAGCTGCTCCACCTTGAGCCGATGAGGCGCGGTGTAGAGGAATTCCGACACGATGCGGTCCTCGAAAAAGGTCCAGGTCACCCGGCAGCTGGCCAGGCCGGGGACGATGATCTCCCGGTTGCTGATCAGCTCCGGCTGCTCGTAGCGGAAGAAAAATGAGCGCTTCAGTCCCATGCCGCTGCCGCAGTTCCGGCCGTAGAACGAGGGGATGAAGCTCTGCCCATCCAGGGTCAACTCCGGCTGTAGAATGGGTAGATAGCCCTCGGCCGGCGCGTCGAAGATCCCCGGGCAGTGCGGAAACGCCAGGCTTTCGCTCAGCCCCTTTCCCTGGCCCGAGAGGAGCGGTAGGGTGTAGTGCGCCCGCTGGCCCGCGCTGCGGTAGACGAAAATTCCCTGCTCCTTCTTCGGCGTCTGGACGAACTGGATGAAACGCCCACCGGTCTTCTCCTCCGGCTCGGCGCCGGCCATCGGCCACTGGACTTTCTTGGCCAGCTCCGCCCATTGGCAGAAGGCGCGCACCGCATCGAAATTGGCCTTGCGCGTCGAAAAGGCCGGTGCCGCATTGCGCTCCCCATCGCGGATGACCATCGTCCCGTGGCCCTGGTCGATGTAGTGCGAGAACAGGCAGTGGAAGAGCCGGCGCAGCAGGCCGACGTAGAGCCCCTGCTGTTCGGGGGCTATCCAGCCGGCGGATAGGGCGGACAGGACGGCGTGGAGCACGAGGAGCTGGGAATAGAAGCCCATCGTCGGCCCGTAGGCCCAGGCCAGCCCGTCCTGGCGGATGAGGTCCGGCAGGAGGCGGAGGTATCCGGCCATCTGCGTCCGGAGACTCGGGAGGAGGTTCTGGCTGACCTCGCCGTTGATGTGCCGCTGCAGCACCTGCTGCAGGAAATTCAGCGTCCACAGACCGATCAGGTCGTAGCTGCCGCCGATGCCCGCCTCCGGAGCGTGGTCGAGGAAACCGCCGGACGTATTTTCCCGCACCCGTTCCAGAAAGGACGTGAGGATTCGCGTCGTCTCGTCCTTTTTCGTAAAGCCCATGCTGAAGCCCACCAGGGCCCTCGCGAGACTGCAGGCCGCCTGGGTGTCGTGGCGCTGGAGCAGGCGCTTCCGAAAACGCTCCTGCACCTCCGGCTCCAGCTGCTGCCAGAGGGGATTCTTGGACGGTGTCGGCCCGAAGCAGAAGAGCGCCAGGGCCAGGAAGTTCAGATCCACGTCCGGCAGGGATTCACCGCGCAGCTGGGACTGAAAGCAGCGGGCCGCCAACGGGATCAGGGCGAAGTCGCCCAGATGGGGCTCCCGCGTGATCCGGTAATACTCCCCCAGCGCCAGGGCCGCATAGGTGGCATCCGTCTGGACCAGGAGCTCGCCTTCGACCGGCCGTATCTCCCCGTCATCGGTGATGGCCGGCAGGCTCTGCCCTAAGATGGCCCGAGCCAGATCCAAGCATTGCTGGGAGAAATTCTGCATGTACGACTCCCTCCGTCCGCCGGCGGAGGCAAACTTTTCCCAGAGAAGAAAGGGCCGTTCCGCGCGACGGCAAGCGTTCTTTGCAAGTTTTCTCGCCGGGAAGGCTCCTGGGATGACTAAAGATGCCGCCGGTGGCGTCCGGTCGCTCCGGCACTGGACTTCCTAGGGATGCCGCCGGTGGCGTTTAGGCCTTGGGGCATCGGGCTCCGCCGGGGGCTTGAACGGGAACAAATCCTCTGTTTTTCCCGCCGACGGCTCGGCCCGATCGCTCCGCTTGGGCGAAAAATAGGCGGCGAATCGCTCCGACGCCTCCGGAGGGAGGCCCTCATCGTCGGACGGCCTCAGGGGCAGACCATCGGCCGAAAGGATGTGCGCCGTGACGAAGATCAGGAGATTCTTCTTCTGGGTCGTCTCGCCATGGGAACGGAAGAGCTTCCCCAGCAGGGGCAGGTCGCCCAGGATGGGAACTTTGTCCCTCACCTCCTTGGCCTCCTCGCGCATGAGCCCGCCCATGACGACGGTGGAGGCGTCCTGGATCGTGAGCTCCGTCTTGATCTGCCGCGTCGAGAAGATGGGCTGGTAGAATCCCGATGGCGTATAGACCGTCTGGTTGGAATTCATGGCTATGCTGGTGCCGCCGTACTGGACAAATCCCTCAAATTCCGTGACGGTCGGGTTTATTTTCAGGTTGATGCGTTCCGCTTCCTCCACGGTGGGGATGACGGACATCTCCACCCCCACATTGCGCGTCTGGAAATCCTCCGGCCGGCCGGCTGTGATCGTAACCCCGGCTCCGGAATTGTTCTGGCTGGAGCTGCCCACGTCGGACTGCGTCTCGCTGTAGCTGTTGGGGTAGCGCAGTTCCTGGGCGATGGTGATGGAGGCCATCTTGCCGGACAGGACGGTGACTTTGGGGGCGCAGAGCATATTGCTCCCCTTGCTCTGCTCCAGGGCCTTGATCATCAGGTTCAATTTCCCTCCGCTGAGGACGCCGACGAGGTTGCCGATGGGATTGGCCGCGGCCCCGTAGTCGACCGAATCCGGAAAGATGGGCGGGCTGTTGTCGAAGGTCGCCTCTTGGATTCCCGTAGCGGCAGGCACGATTTTCCCCTGCCCCATACCGCTCCCTTGGCTTACGAAGGCCTCCGCCAGGCTGCGGACACTTGATTTGAGATCCTTTTCCCCGATCGGCTTACTGCCCCAGCTCCAGGTATTTCCCCGTGAAGTCGGGCCTTTTTGGAATCCCCACTGGAGGGCGAATTCATCGAGATCCCCCGCCTGGACTTCGACGAAACGGGTCTCGATTTCCACCTGCCGGGTCTCGCGGTAGCGCTCCAAAATATTCTTCAGCCGGCGGAGGTGCAGCGGGGTGTGCGTGACGACCAGCTGCGTCCCGTCGAAGGCCATATTGCTGCCGCTGACCCCGGAGAAGTCGATGCCGGCCCGCTGGAAAAAACTCTTGAGATAGGCCTCTTCGGCCGCTGTGCCGGAAGCGCTGGCTGGATCGAAGGGCTTGGGGGCGTCGTCCAAAACCTTGCCCATGATGCAGCTGACCGTCCCCCGCGAAATCGGAAAAAATCTCGTCTCGAGCTCGCAATGTTTCCCCTCATCGAAAAACACAAGGCTCCCGTCGAGGATGTCGTATTGATAACGGGCCGCTTTGACGATGAAGCGCAAAATGCGCTCGATCGACATATCGTGCACCCGCAGCGTGATCTTCGCATCGGGATTCCCCCCGAGGATGACCATATTCAGGCCCTTTCCATCCGAAGAGGAGAGGGAATCGTAGCGAATCGCCATTTCCTGGAGCACCTCCAGGGCGTGCGAGAAACTGGCCTCTTTGAACTCGACTTCCGGGATGATGATGGAGCGTATTTTCCTCAGGATGATGCTCTCTTCCTCTTCTTCCGAGAGCTGCTTCCGGGTCGTTACCGCCAGTTTTCCACCGTGGACGATGGAATGGGCCTCGGACGAGTTCACATCGGGCTTCTCTTCCAAAAACTCAGCCCCCACAGGCTCTTCTGAGAGTCCTTTCCCATCCTCTCGCCCGCCGGCCCCAGCCGAAAGCGGCGAAACCGCCGAGCCAGGATGTTCGAGAATACCTAAAATCTCTTCCGCTCGTTCCGCGTCCGCCGCAGAAGTCCGAGTAGAAACCGTGCCCGAATCTTCCTGGTGGGCACTTGGGAATTCACGCGCCCAATCATCCCATTCCTCATGGGTAGCGAACTCATCAGGACCGATCTCTCCTGGATCACTTCCTTCGATGAAGATCGAGAGCCCCCAGGAGAACACAATACCCCAAACCAACCACTTCTTCTTACCAACCATGCCCTCGCGCTTCAGAATACAGCTTTCCCCGGAATACGCAAGCGAATAAAAGCGCCGTTCCCTTAGGTCTGGGGAACTTGTCTAGGCCTTTGGGGGTGTCGGCTGGCTTTCGATGCCGAAGGCATCGGGCCCGCGAAGCGGGCCCGCAGGGGAGGCCAGGACTTTGTCCTGGCCTCCCCTGGAAAGCCAGCCGCACACCGCACCCTACAGGGCGATGCGGAGAATTTCATCCATGGGCCAGGTAGATCCGCAGGCCGTCGAGGACGATGTCCAGTGCCAGGCAGACGGTGAGCAGGCCAGCGGCCTTTTCCAGTGTCTGAAGAGTACGCGGTGTCAGAGCTCCTGAGATTCTGACGAGGCAGTAAAAGCACAGGAAGACGGCGAACATGGTCATGGAGAGGGCGAGGAAGAAGAGCATTCCGTCCCGATACCCTTCGATTTGGGAGCGAAAGCCCAGGATGGCGGTGAGGACACCCGGGCCGGCGATGAGCGGCACCGCGATCGGGGTGATGTAGGAAGTATCCTCCGGGGATCCGCCCCCCCTCGGCTGCGTCTCGGTATAGGGCTGTTCCGGTTTCCGCCGCAGGCCCAGCATGTCGACGCCGATGCTCAGGAGGTAGAGACCTCCGCCGATTTGAAAGGCTTCGGGACTGACCCCCAGGAGCTTCTGGAGGAGAAAGTTGCCGGTCAGGGCGAAGAAGAGCATCATGCCGTAGGCGACCCAGCAGGCACGGGTGATGATTTGGATGCGCTCATCGGCAGACTTCTGCGGCATCAGAGCCACGATGATGGCGATGCCGCTGATCGGCCCTATGAGGAGGATGAGGTAGAGCGGAACGCCCGTGAGCAGATAGTGCGGAGCCATCGAGCCAAGAGATTAAAGATGTGAACTAGGCTGAAACACAATGAATCGCAAAGTCAAGGCTGGACGGAGGGCTATCCTGAGCTCCATCCGTCCTTTCCTGTGGGGGCCGCCTTTGCGTGAGGGGAAGGGAAACTTCTTTTCCCTTCCCCTCACGCGGCGCCCGCGCCTGCGGCGCGGGCGCCAGGGCCCTCCGGGCCCAAAGGCGGCCCCTTCTCGGTATCCCCCACCATTCATGAGTTTCCAAGGCCTGAGTTTGATAGGGCCGTATTCCTCCCTTTGTCCAAGGGTTCCTGACGGCCTGGGCCTGGTGAG
>JAIRLG010000085.1 GCA_031259625.1 Puniceicoccales bacterium | reverse complement strand
TACCAGGGGCGCACCTGGGGCTGGGTCTATGCCCAGATCATGCTGGGCAGTGCCATCGGCCCCTGGATCTTCAGCGCCTCCCGCCTCCACGGGGGCAGTTACCTGCCGGCCATGGCTTGTCTGATGGGCGGCGTGCTCACCCTGGCCGTACTGAGCCTCTGCCGCGTCCGGAGAGACATCCTAGCGCCGAAGGCCTGAAGGATGGAAAACGCAGTCGAGGGGGACGGTGGCAACGGCTAGACGGAAGCAGAGACGTGTCCTAGGGCCATGAACGGCTCGCCCAGACCGAACTTCGGCTTCGAGATCACGCATCGGGACCAGGGGAGCCGGGCCCGCTGCGGATACCTTCGGACACCCCATGGGAGCATCGAGACCCCGAACTTCATCTTCTGCGCCACCAAGGGGGCGATGAAGTCGGTGAGCATGCAGCAGATGCGCGAGGCCGGTGCGGAGATCATCCTGTCCAATACCTATCACCTCCTGCTGCGCCCGGGCGGCGAGGCCGTTGAGCGCCTGGGAGGCCTGCACCGCCTGATGGACTGGCCGGGCCCGCTGCTGACGGATTCCGGTGGGTTTCAGATCTTCAGCCTGGGGCACGGCGGCGTGGCCCGGGAGATCAAGAGCCACCGCCCCTTCGAGAGCGACTACCCAAAGACGCTCATCAGGGTTGAAGAGGAAGGGGCTGTATTTCGCTCCTACGTCGACGGGAAGCGGATCCGCCTGACACCGGAACTGGCGATGGAGACCCAACGGCAGCTCGGAGCCGACCTCGTCCTGGTGCTGGACGAGTGCACGCCCTTCCACGTGGAGAAGGCGGAGACCGAGGCGTCGATGGAGCGCAGCCATCGCTGGGAGGAGAGGAGTTTGGAGGCCTTTTTGGCCCACGACGACGGGCGGCAAGCGCTCTACGGCATCCTGCAGGGCGGTGTCTACGAAGACCTGCGGGAACGGAGCGGGGCCTACGTCGCGGGCCGGCCCTTCTTCGGCCAGGCCATCGGGGGCAGTCTGGGCGAGACGGTGGAGCAGATGCACGACGTGGTCGCGATGACGAGCCGTTATCTCCATCCCGAGCGCCCGACGCATCTGCTGGGCATCAGCGGCATTCGGGACATTTGGAACGGTGTCGCCTGCGGCGTCGACACCTTCGACTGCGTCCACCCGACCCGGGTTGCCCGCCACGGCATCGCCCTCGTCCCTCCCTCTCTGGCCGAGGGCAGGGGATTTCTAAACCTGAAGAACGGCCGATTTCGGCAGGATGGTAATCCGGTCGATGCCGATTGTCCCTGCTACGGCTGCCGTTTTTTTACGCGTTCCTATCTGCACACCCTCTTCCATGCCCGCGAGCTGCTGGGCGGCCAATTGCTGACGATCCACAACGTCGCCTTCATGGTCCGGCTGATGCAGAGGATCCGGCAGTCCCTCCGCGAGGGCCGTTTTGCCGAAGCCCGGAGGGAGGGGTAAGGCAGTTCGTAGGGAATGGTAAAACAGTTCTATTCTTAAAAATTCTGTGGGGGGCTGGCTTTCGATTTCAAAGAAATCGGGCCCGCTGCGCGGGCCGCCCGGAGGAAAAGGACTCCCGTCCTTTTCCTTCGGGCAAAGCCAGCCCCCAAAACATGCCAACCCCAATAGCCTGCCATTCTCTCCAGGCCTCACCTTCTCCCCAGGATTAGACGCCATTCTCCCCACGACCAAAACTCCCTCCGTCTTCCTTATCTTCCCCTTCATCCTCGCCAAAAACGACAGGCTCCAGAAGACAGCACCACAGGGACGGGTTTCCGCTCCCGGACTGGCCGAGGGCGGGCACTCCTTCGGGAATCCCGTTGACAAGGACCGGCAAAGCTTTCTGCTCCTCTATCCGAAACATTGCCCGATAGCTCAGTGGTAGAGCAGGTGACTGTTAATCACTTGGTCGTAGGTTCGAGCCCTACTCGGGCAGCCAGGAGGGATTTTTTCGCCCTTTTTGGTTTTTTGTCTTTCGAAATTTTCGCCTTTCCATTTGAGGGAAAATTTTTAAGCGCCTCAGGCTTGCCACGGGCGTTTTTTATATTACACTAGAAAATTATGGATGTGCTATGGATTTTTAAGAGGGTTTGTCAAAGGGCCAGGGGAGCGTTTTTGTTCTTCGCCTGCGTCGGGGGAATGGTGTTCGCCGCTCAGCCTGGGATGGCTCAGGTTTCGGCCCGTGGGGGTAGGGGTGCCGCCGAGAGCCAGTTGGACGGGGCTTCGGGAGATTTTATCGAAAAATATGCCCTTGGAGAAGATCTATGGGATGAGGAGGATAGTCTGACGATCTCGGTGACACCGAGATCTATTCCGGAACCGAAGCCGGATTCCTCGAGTCGGAAAAAGACGAAACCATCGGCGGCGGAGCTGAAATCATCGCCCTCATCGGATTCGACGAAATCAGCAGGTCGGGCATCGAGGAGGGGCAATGCCGAGACGGAAGCAGATTCTTCAAAGGCAAAAGCGGACTCTTCGAAGCCCAAAGTGGATTCTTCGGAACCAAAAGACGCGGAATCGTCGGTGGATTCGAAGAAGAGGACACCGCCTCCGGATCAATCTCCAGAGCGGAGAAGGCGGAAACGGGCATCGACTTCGGAGGACTCCGCTCCGAAGGCAGAGTCGCGTTTAAGGGCAGAGTCGCGTTCATCGGATTCCCCAAGACCGGAAAGATCCAGGCGGACGAGACGGGCGAGCAGATCCGCAGCCGGTTCGAAGTATGGATCGGCATCGCGGCCACGGGGCTTTGTCTACGTGTCGAAGGCCTATTACGGCGATGAAGGAGCTTCGCCTCAGGCCGGAAACGAGGCTCCCTTTACTTCCTATTCAC
>JAIRLG010000065.1 GCA_031259625.1 Puniceicoccales bacterium | reverse complement strand
AGGAGAGCAGAAGCAGGAGAAAGGTTCAGGAGGACAATCCGAGAAATCGCCCTCCAAGGGAGAATCTTCCGAACAATCGTCACCGAATTCGGGCCAAGACTCCTCCGGTCAGAAGAAGGGAAAAGGGGAAAAACCCAGCAAATCTTCTCCGGACACGAAAGGCAACTCCTCTCCGGACACGCCATCGGAGCCGGCAGCCGGGACGCCAGGTTCAGGGTCTCCGGAGGATTCGGTCGAAGAAAAAGGAGGGGATGAGAAAAAGGGCGCAGCATCTCCGACATCTCAGCCCTCTGCAGAAAAAGAAGGACAGGAAGCCGATGCGGAGAAACCCCAGACTCCGGAGCCTCAGCAGGGCCAGGGCAGTCCGCAGCCGAGTCCGGCCGGAGAGCCTGGGTCTCCCGAGCAGCAGACAGATCACCCACCGGCTCCGCCGAGAAGGGAGGACGCCGGGGCAGCAGGCACCCAAGAAGGGGCTGGCGCGGAGGGTTCGCAAAAAGAAGCTGGTGCGAAAGGTGGAAAGGAAGAGAAGCAGCAAGCAGCCCGACAGCCGGATCCGCTGAGAAGGGAGGAAGCCGGTGCGACGGGTGCCCAAGGAGAGGCTGGCGCGGAAGGCGGAAAGGAAGGGGCGAAAGAGTCTCAGGAAAAACAGGAAAAGGCTGCCGCCGGCTCCGTCGCCATGGGAAATCCGGAGGATTCGCCAGAGGATGAGGATGGGAAGATGAGCCTCAGGGAAGCCAGGGCACTTCTGGATTCCGAAGCGGGCGACGAGAAGATATTGCCCCTGTTCTACGGCCCGCCTCCGCCGGCGGAGAATGCTCAGCCCTGGTAGTCATTCCGTCGCATGAACAGGCAGTTTTGGATCCTTTGTTTTGGGCCATGGGTCTTGGGAATCGCCTCGGCGGCCGATGTCCAGCTTCGGGCATTCTTCCAGCCATCCAGAATCCGACTCGGCCAGAGCGCGCAGTACGTGGTGGAGGCCTCCGGCAAGCTCCCGCCGTTCCCCTACCAGCCGCCGCCGGTCGACGGTCTCCGCTTCGGGTCGTCCCAGGACTTCCAATCGATGAGCTCCATCAATGGCCATCAGTCGGTGCAGTTGAGCAAAACCTTCCGCGTTCAGGCCCGACGAACGGGCAGTTTCACAATCCCAGTCCAGACCCTCTCCCTTCAGGGCAAGAACTACGAGTTGCCCTCTGCCACCCTGCAGGTGATCGAAGGGGAAGAAGAGCTTGAGGAGGAGGATGACGAAGAGGATGAGGAGGACAATCTGAAAAGTAGGATGTCTGATCCACAAGAAACTTTATCTAACGACCCTGCCGTGCAGCTGTCGATCGCCTTATCTTCCGAAGAACCCTTTTATGTCGGGCAGCTTATTCCTATTCAAATCGAGCTGAGTTCTTCAGTCTCCTGTAATCTCCTCCAATCCAATCCCATGCCGCTGGAAAAAACATGGATTAACGGAGTCTTTCCCGAGGGACGAAAAATCGCCTCCCGGCGAGGCACCGGAAAGATCGTTTGGGATACGACGGTTTCGCCCATCAAGGCCGGAGAATTGCCACTGCAGTATTCTTTAGCTATTAGCATTCCAGTGCTCAAGGGCTATGGGTGGCTTGGTCCTATCTACGACCAGCAAATGAAAAAAATCCTTTCACAGGAATGTTCCCTCAAAGTGCAGAATCTGCCGCTGCCGGCCCCCGGTTCCTTCGGCGGAGCCCTAGGGAATTTTTCCCTCGGCCGCGCCCAGATTTCCGATACCCAGACACTTCTGGAAGAGCCACTGACCCTGCGGGTCGAAGTAGAGGGCGAGGGCAATTGGGAACGGCTGGCCCCACCGGAGCTCTTGTACGAAGCGGAGGACTGGAAAGTCTACCCGCCGAAGGGGGATTTCCGTCCTTCCGATGCGCTGCAGCACAGGGGGAAGAAGAGCTTCGACTACGTCCTCATGCCTCTCAAGACGGGGCAAATCGCTTTGCCGACGCTGGAGATGAGCTACTTCGACCCGCAGAAGAGGAAGTATCAAATTCTGCGCCATGAATTTCAGGAGAGGATTTTGGTCTCGCGCAATCGGCAGATCAGTCCCCAGCCAAGCGCTCCGAAGGGAAGGGACTCTCCGAGCGCCCGACCGGAGAAGTCGGACAAGGCCCCAGAGGACGCGCCGGAGGCTTTGGAAAGTCCGTTTTTCTACCTGCACGACACGGCCCATTTTTCAAGCCTGAGCCCCTTTTATCGCCGGAGATGCTTCTGGCTCCAGCTGTTGCCGCTGGCGCTGTACCTGACGTGGCTGGGGAGAAGGTACGCGAGGCAAAGGGCCAAGGCGCTGGAGCAGAGGGATCCCAGGCGCCATCGGCGCTCATTGCGGCAGCTGCTCGGACAGGCCCAGAGGGCCCTCGAAAAGGGAGAGGCGGACTTGGCCTCCAAGGCCCTGCAGGAGGCGCTCCACGCCGGTCTCGCTTCCTGGGGGATACTCGATAGCCGGTCGATGACCTACGGAGAGATTCAATCGGTCTGCGAGCAGCGGCTGGCGAACGAGGAGGATCGGCAGAGCATCCGCGCCCTCTGCCAGCATCTGGAACTGCAGCATTTCGCCTCTTCGCCCCTTGCCCTAAAATCCCTTCGGGAGGACTGGGGGCTCATCCAGAAAATCTTTCGGCGTCGGCCCAAGACTCCATCATGAAAATTCCCCCCATCGCGTCGGTCTTTGGACTTATGCTCCTCTGGGCCTGGGCTCAGGGGGAGGAGAACGCCTTTTACCGGGGCAATGCGGCGTTGCAGGAGGGTCACATCGACCAGGCCATCGCCCACTATCAAAAGGCCCAGAAGGGAGGATTTTCGGCCGCGACATCGGCTCAGCTGGCGCGCTGCTACGAGGCGCAGGGGCAGCGAGGAAAGGCCCTACTGCAGCTGGAGCGGGCGTTGCACCTGGATCCCGGGAATGCGGCGTTGCGGGAAATGCGGCATCAGTGGTCGCGGGATACCTCCACTTCTCCGAAAACCTCGTGGACCGAGCGGCTGTACGCATCGGGACGCTGCTGGGCCGGCGTGGCCTCTCTGGCGCTCTGGCTCTTGCTCGTCCTCCTCGCCTGGCCCCGCCCATCGACACCTCGGGCCAGGAGGCTGCGCGGGTCCCTTTGGGCGGCGGATTTTTTCCTGTGGCTCATGCTCGGGCCCGTCATCCATCGGCTGGAGGAGAAGAACCGGCAGGCCATCCTCGTGAACGAAAGCCCGCTGCGCGTCGCGCCTACGGAAAAAAGCCCCACCCTCCCCTCTCTGCCGAGCGGGAGCTGCGTGTATCCACAGAAGCAGCACGAGGCATTCTTCTATGTCAGGACGAGGGAGGGGCGCCATTCCGGCTGGGTGGATGCTTCGGACCTGGAGTGGATCGTGCCGAGGTCTTAGTTTTTATGGGG
>JAIRLG010000035.1 GCA_031259625.1 Puniceicoccales bacterium | reverse complement strand
CTCTTCGCCATCCCCGAGTGGCGTCTGGTGCTCGAGGAGTTCTGGATGCGCTGGCAGCAGGAAAATCCCGACTGCGCGCTCTACGTCGAGTACATCGCCGCCGCCGATGCCTCCTGTGGCGCTCTGAAGGCGGCCCTACAGCCGCATCTGCCCGACGGGAAAACCCATCGCGGCTGGTGCTCTCTGGCCAACTGCCAGTCGTCCCATGAGGCGTTCAAACAGGCTCTGGACGCCCTGTCGGAAGACCTGAACTACCAGATCATCTGGATAGATTCCAGTCCTCACGACTCCTCAGAGGGGGATTTTTCCCTGCCGAAGCAGGAGAAGGAAGATCCCTACCACTGGTCCATCTTCGAGAAACTGAGGGCCTTCGACGCCGAAAAGGCTCCGACGACCGCCGAGCTCCCCAAGGCCAGCTGAGAGGCTTAGGCCTAAGCTTTAACTCTATTGGGTTAATCGAAAAAAACTCTCTTTCTCCAAAAGGTTTGAGAAATACCGGAGATTTGAGTTTATAAGGCTCCGAAATAGGGGATTTTTTCCTTATCTCTTTGTCCGCTGTCTTTGGATCCCAAAGGGATCGCCCGCTGCGCGGGCCCCAAGGGACGAAAAAGCGTTTTGCTTTTTCGCCCCTTGCAAAGACAGCGGGCGAAGTGCAATCCGAACCATACTCTTTTCCCCAACGGGAAAACCCAGAATACAGACCGAACAATCACTGCTTCAGTACAAAAACCAAAAAATCTCTGAGGGGTAAGCCGGATTCTGTTGGGGTCCAAGACCCCGATGTTCATTTCTCTAAGTTCTGAAGATTTTCAAAACTTCTCCCGATCAGGAGTGCGACGAACCCGAGATTTCTAACGAGCGAGCCACTCTATCTCCTATTCCGTCTTGCACCGAATGGGGTTTACACAGCCACCTGAATCACTTCAGGCGCGGTGCGCTCTTGCCGCACCTTTTCACCCTTACCCGAAGGCGGTATCTTTTCTGTTGCACTGGCCGTTACGTGAGCTTGAACCCACATACCCCCGCTTTCGCAGGGCATTCTGCTCTCCGGTGTCCGGACTTTCCTCTTCGTCCCAGCGGCCGAAGCGAACATCTCTCCCTCAGAGAGGGAGAAAAATTTCTTCTTAATGCTCCCTGTCAAGTCTTTCAAAAACTCTGCCACAGTCCGACGGACAGCGGCGGCAGGTGTAAGATAGAATCGGATATCAGGTAGAGGGAATGCGGCAGCCCTGCCGGATCGAGGCGCTCGGTGTCGGCGATGGGACGGAGGGGAAGGGAGCCCAGCTCGCCCAGGTCGAAGCGGGCCTCCTCCGGATGAGGATTGATGGCGAAGAGGAGTTTTTCGGGCCCCAGCTCCCCGGAGGCGTTGAAGAGCAGGGCGGAGGCGGAGTTGTTCTCCAATGGAGGATAGGAGCAGATGTAGTGGCGAGAGGGCCGCCGAGGAAGGCGCCAGAGCCGACCGATGGGGGATTGCCGGTAGCGTGACCACTGGCGAAAATATTCCCTCGTGCCGGAGAAGAGCCGGGCACGCCGGTAGTCCAGGGCATTGAGTTCGGGATTCTGGTAGGTGTTGCGAACCCCGCCCTTGGAATGGAGGAAATCCTGCCCCGCGGCGAACATCGGGATGCCGATGCTGGCGAAGAGCAGGGCGATGGCGAGATGTGTACGGCGGCGGTCATTGGGCGTCGGAATGCGGCCGTCGTGGTTGGCATTCTCCGTGATACGGTCGATCCAGCTGTGGTCATCGTGGCAGGCGAAGTAGTTGACGCTCTGGGCGGGAAATCGGGAGCGGTACTTCAGCGAGCCTCCCATGAAGTAGTCCAGCCCCTCGCGATTGCCATTGCCCCAGACGTAGTGGGCGATGAAATCCCGGTACTCGTCGTTCCAAGCGGCGAAGCCGGTCGGGCGAAGCGCGTGCCCGATATGCCCCCGAAAGCTCCAGGGCTCGGCGATGAGGATGATGGAGGGCCGAAGGGCCTTGAGCCGCTCCTCGATCGCCCGGAGGCAGTCCATGCCCAATAGCTCCGCCAAGTCGAAGCGGAAGCCGTCCACCCCGTAGGCCCTGACCCAGTGCTCCAGGCTGTCGAGGATCGCCCGCTGAGCCATGGGGGATTCGCTGCGGAAATCATTCCCACAGCCGCTGAAGTTCAGGGGACTGCCGTCGGGAGCGTGGCGGAAGTAGTAGTCCTCGTCGAGGACGCCGTAGGGATTCGGCGAGCCGAGATGGTTGTAGACGACATCCAGGATAATGGCCATGCCCAGCGAGTGGAATTTCTCCACGAGTTTTTGAAATTCGCCCACCTGGCTGCCCTCTTCGGGACAGGAGGCGTAGGCGCTGCAGGGGGAGAAAAAGTTCCGCGGCATATAGCCCCAGGCGTAGTCCTGGATTTCGCGGTACTCGTACTCCGCCATTGGCTGCAGCTCCACCGCATTGACGCCCAGTTCCCGCAGATAGCTGTGGGGATCGTCGAGCCATTCGCAAAACCCGGCGAAGGAGCTGCGCCTTTCCGCCGGAAAATTCTCGGCCTGGGCGAGGAGGTCACGCAGGTGGATCTCCACGATCTGCAGGTCTTCCCAGGCCGGTGGGCGGAAGGGAGCGGGGGAGAGTTGGAATTTTTGCGGCGACAGGATGAGGCCGGGGCCCTGCGGCCCGCCCCAGGCCCGGGCATAGGGATCCGTTATCGTCCTCTCCTCCCAGGTCTCACGGCCATCGGCCGCAATCCGGCGCTGGCCGATGCGGTATTCGTAAAAAAATCCCTCCAGCGGGATGTCCAGGGCGCCGAACCAAACCCCGTCCTCGTCCTGCTCCATCGGGCGTACGAGCCGGAGCTCGGAATGGGGATCCCGCAGCTGGAGCTCCACCTTCTGCAGCCGTGGGCCGAAGAGCCGGAACTGCGTCTCCTGCCCGACGAAGGAAAGGCCCATCGCCTGTTCGGACTGCATCCGGAGCAGGACTCGGGAGGAATCGATGAGCAGCGAGCCCTTTCGGTGCCGCCAGCGGAGGCTCATCGGCCGCTGCAGCGGGAAGGGCCCGTCGATGTGGAAGCGGAAGAGCTGGTAGCCCGTGCGCTGCGGATGGTAGATGAAGTTGCTGATGCCGGGAGCCGCTTCGGCGAACTGCAGGCAATTGTCCGGCAGCCGCGACCAATGGCCCTGGGGGGAAACGTATTTGAAGGATTGGCCCTCCTGGAACTGGTGGGGCGGGAGCTTCAGGACCCAGCAGAGCTCGCCGTAGACGATCTCCGGATGTAGTTGCCAGCGACTACCCTCGATTTCCGGCTTCCAGTGGTTGAAATCTCCGGCCAGGAAGAAGGAGGAGGCCCCCGCTTCTTCCTGAGGAATCCACTCGGGCAGGAGGACGAAGCAGATCGACTGCCGGTGGCGGTAGTAGCCGGAACGTTTGGCCCATTCGAAGGGCGAGGGCCTTTCCAGGTGAAAGGGCACCGCTTCCTCACCGAGAAAGAGCCCGAGGGGTGGCAGGCCGCTCTCCTGCACCTTCCAGTCCTCCCGAAGCAGGACAAGCCCCTGTTGCCGCGTCTCCCAGAAGACGGATTGTACTTCCTCGTCGATGCGGGTCTCATCCACGGGACTCCAGTCTGTGAACTTTTGCCCCGGCGTCGATGGCAAAGCGAGTTTTTTGGGGCGATGGCCCCCTGGCGAAGCCAGGCGGCTGTTTTCATGAAATGAAAACAGCCGGGTCTGAGAACGGCCTTCGGCCGTTCTCAGACGGGCCATCGCCCCTATGCAGAGCTCCGGCCCGCGAAGCAGGAGGCTCTTAGGGGTCGAGCTGCAGCCCGAAGCGCTCGACGAGCTTCCGGTGGGTGGAGGCCGGGAGCTTGGCCAGGAGCTCCGGATCCGGGGGAGAGGTTTCCGT
>JAIRLG010000069.1 GCA_031259625.1 Puniceicoccales bacterium | reverse complement strand
GAGGCCTTGATCCGGGCCGGCTGGCCCATGGCGCTGACCAGGATATCGGCCTGACGGGTCAGTTCGGCCAGATCCCGGGTCATCGAATGCCCCAGGCTCACCGTCGCGTCGGCCCAGGGGCCGCGCTGGAGTAGGATCAGGCCCAGGGGCTTGCCAACGATGAGGCTGCGGCCCAGGATGACCGCATGCTTCCCCTGGATGGGCACGCCGGTCGAGCGGAGGATCCGGTGCACGCCCGCCGGTGTGCAGGGCCAAAAACCGGAAGGGTCTCCCTGGCAGAGCCGGCCGAGGTTGAGGGCCCCGAAGCCGTCCACATCCTTCTCCGGCGCGACGCGGTTGAAGACCTCGACCTCCAGAGCGCGCTGGGGCAGCGGCGACTGGACGAGGATCCCGTGGACGGAGGGCTCCGCGTTGAGCCGGTCGATGGTGGTGAAAATCTCTCCACGGTCGGCCTCGGCCGGCAGGAATTCTGGCCGGATGCGGATGCCGAGGCTCTCGGCCGCTTTCCGCTTCTGCCTTAGGTAGATTTGGGACTCCGGATGCTCGCCGACGCAGACCAGCGCCAGGGTCGGTGGGGGATTTCTCCCCAGCCCCCGCATTTTCAGGCGCAGTTCCCGATACCGGGTCTCCGCCAGTTTTCTCCCGTCGATGATCTGTGCCCTAGGGCCCATTATGCCGAATTAATCTTGCTCCAGAGGCAAGTCTTCCTCCTGTTGTCATGGGTGCGCCGCCTTGGAGCCCTACGGGCTCCCGTCCGCTACGCGGACGGCGAGGGCTAGCCGCGGGGGCGGAGCCCCCGCGGCTAGCCCTCGCCAAGGCGGCGCACAGAACAAAAACACCCTTAATCCTTCCAATGGCAATTTTATCCCTCATTTTACAGAAAAAATCCCATTTATGGAAAAAAAATCCTATCTACTCTTGGGCGTAGGAGGCATGGGAATGGCTCCCCTGGCCCTCTACCTGGCGGAGCAGGGCCACGCGGTCTACGGCTGGGACGACGGCCTGTCCGAACGGGTGCGCCATCACCTCGAGGCGGCCCAGGTGCTCCTGCTGGCCTTTCCGGAAATTCCCCAAGATATCGACGAGCTCATCTTCTCCAGCGCCATCCACGAGGATCATCCGCTCTACCAAAAGGCCCTGGAACGGGGACTGCCCCTGACCCGCCGCGGGATTTTCTGGGCCCGGATGCTGGAGGGGCAGAAGCTCGTCGCCATCGTCGGCTCGAACGGCAAGACGACCACGACCGGCACCTTCATCCACGTCCTGCGGGCCCAGGGAATTCCCTGCAGTTACCTGCTGGGCGGACTCTTCTGCGATCCTCGGGTGGCGCCGGCCCATTACGACGCGGCCGGCGAATGGGTGATTTCCGAAATCGACGAGAGCGACCGGACCCTGGATCATTTCTCCCCCGAGATGACCCTCGTCCTCAACGTCGGCTCCGACCACGTCGTCAACTACGGCAGCGTCGAGGCCATTCGGCACAGCTTTCGGGAACTGTTTCGCCGGACCCGACAAAGCATTTTCTTCCCCCAAGAAGACGCACTGCTCCGACGTCTGGCGGAGGAGTCCGGCCGCGACTACTGTCCCTGCGACTGCGAACACCTACCCTACTCCCGGGAATTTCAGGCTCGATTCCAGGGCTTTCGGCGCACCGACTACACCCTCGTCGCCGAGGCCTTTCGGCGCATGACGGGCGATTTCCCCGCGCTCGAGGCCTTTTCCTCCTTCCCGGGAATTTTTCAGCGCAACAATCTTCTGGCCACGCTGGAGCAACATCTCTTTTTCTGCGACCACGCGCACCATCCGAACGAGATCCGGGCCTCGCTGGAGCATTTTCGCCACCGCTATCCGGCCCATCGCCTGGGCGTCATCTTCCGCCCGCACCGCTTCTCCCGCGTCCGGCAGTACGCCCGAGAGTTCGCCGATGCGCTCCGATGGGCGGAACGCATCTGCTTCGTCCCCACCGACCCTGCCGACGAGTCCTTCAATCCGGAAGGGATCTGCGAGCGCATCGCGGAGCATCTGCCCCCCACCCTCACCCGCACCATCGTCCCGGCTATTTCGGCCATTCCGGATGCGGTGGAGTCCTGGCTTCGACAGACCGATGGGCCGCTCTGCTGCGTTTACCTGACCGTTGGCCCCTCCACCTTTCTGGACTCACTGCCGGAAATCCAGGCCAGGGCGTTGGAAAAAAAGTTGAGGGCCGATCCGGAGTTTCAGGCCACGCCGGTGAGGGCCAATGAGCCCATGGCCCACCGGACGAGCTTTAGGATCGGTGGCCCCGCGCGGCTTTGGGCTGAGCCGCAGAACGAAGAACAATTTCGGAAAATCCTCTTCCTCGCCCGGGATTGTGGTCTTCCCACATTCGTCCTGGGCCATGGTTCCAACGTTCTCTGCGAGGACAGGGGCATTCCGGGTCTCGTCCTCTCCCTGAGCCAGGAGGCCTTTAGGGGCTTTCGCCTGGAGGAGCAGAATCGGATCCAGGTCGGGGCCGGTCTGTCGCTGCGGGCGCTCTGCCATCACCTGAGAGCCCATTCCCTCGGCGGCATCGAGGCCCTGGGGGCCATTCCGGCGACGGTGGGTGGGGCGCTGGCCATGAACGCCGGTGCGAACGGGGTGCACCTGTCCGATTATTTGTTGGCGATCCGGTGCATCGACCGCGACGGGCGCAGGAGCTGGGTGCAAAAAGACGAGGTCGATTGGCGCTACCGCCGCGGCTTTCGCCGGAGTGGGGAGTGGATTCTCTCGGCGATTTTTGAATTCCCCCCGGTGGCGCCGGAAATTTCCCGGGATTTGCAGAGGAAATTCTCACGGCAACGCCTGGAGCGGCAGCCGCGATGGCCGAATGCCGGCAGCATCTTTCGCAATCCGGAGGGTGGAGGCCCGAAGGCCTGGGAACTCATCGACCGCTGTGGCCTCCGCGGCTTTCGCATCGGCGATGCGGAGATTTCCGAGCTGCATGCCAATTTC
>JAIRLG010000047.1 GCA_031259625.1 Puniceicoccales bacterium | reverse complement strand
TTCCCCAGGGCCAGGGCCAGGAAACGGGTCATGGCGGGCTCGGGGTGGTTTCGGCGTAGGCGGGAGAGCTTTTCCAAAGCGTAGCCGCTCGCGTAGGCGAGGGAGTACGGAATCCGGCGCGTCACCGGTGGATGGCCCAGACGCCGCAGGATTTCGTCGATGGTTTCCCAGAGGGGCAGGGGACGTTCCTGGCCGATGAAATAGGCCTTTCCGCCCGCATGTCCCCGTAGGAAGGCCAGGAGGGCCAGCTCATGGGCCTGGGCAGCGTTGTCGATGTGCGTCATGTCGACGTGGTTTTTTCCCGCCCCGATCTGGGCCAGTTGGCCATTTTGCGAGCGTTGGAGGAGGCGGGGGATGAGCTGCCGGTCGCCACGGCCGAAGAGAAGGTGCGGGCGCAGCGCCATCGTCCTCAGGCTTGGAGAATTGGCCGCCAGCACGAGTCGCTCGGCCTGGATCTTCGTCCGCGCGTAGTCGCAGAGCGGGTGTGGGGAGTAGGGCAAGGATTCATCGCCATGGCGGATGTCCCTCCCGTTAAAGACCACGCAGGGCGAGCTGGTGTAAATGCAGTACGAGACGTGGTTCTGCCGGCAGGCCTCGAGGACGTGGTCCGTACCCTTCACATTGACCACATCGTAGAGCTGCGGATGGGACTCGATGCCGGCCCTGGAGGCAAGGTGAAAAACGGCCTCCACCCCGCACGTCGCCCCCAGGACATCGGAGAAATTCTGAATGTCCCCGCGGCGGTATTCGACGGGGAGGTTCGTCACGCCTCGCTCCTGCCGGCCCAGGACGCGGACCTGCAGGCCCCGTTTCAGCAGGAGCGGCAGGAGCCGCTGTCCCAGAAATCCATTGCCACCGGTGACGAGGACTTTCACGGGGATGTTTTTAGGAAGAAGCGGCGGGAATTCAAGCCCAGGAGCGGAAGCTGAATACGCTTCAGGGCGAAGGGAATCCTAAACCGGGTGGAATGGCAATGGCTCCCGCTGCGCTGTCTTTGGAGCCCGCAGGGCTCGGCTCGCTCCGCGAGCCCCAGGGAGGGAATGGCCTGAAAGGCCATTCCCTCCCTGCAAAGACAGCGCAGACCCAAATTCCTGGTGGGCCCTGAGGGATTTGAACCCACGACCAAGGGATTATGAGTCCCCTGCTCTGACCGCTGAGCTAAGGGCCCGACGCTCGGGAGGCCTCCTGCACGCTGCGATGGGAGGACTGCTTGGCAAGGGAAAAAGACCGGCCTGGGCCAGAGCCCAGAGAAAAGACCGGTATGGGCTGAAGCCCGGGGGATAAGACTTGAAAAACTTTTTGGGGAAAATGTCTTTTCGCCCAGGAACGTGGGGGAGAAAATTCAAAATTCCGGGATTCAAAACTACCTTTCGCCAGCGGTGGAAGTTCGGCAGGAGGACGAGAATGGTCTGGTGGCCATCGCCAAGCCTCCGGGGCGCATGGCCCATCCCAACGGAGCGGGTGGGATTTCCGAAAAAGCTCTTGCGCCCTGGAGCTACGATTTCGAAAAAGAGGGCTACTGCCTGCCCGATGGGCGGTGGCTCTTCCTCCTCCACCGCCTCGACGCGCCCACGTCCGGCCTCATGCTGGTGACCCTGAACCCATCGGTGGCGGAGGCGGTTCGCTGTGCCTTTCGGGAGCGGCGTTGTCGAAAGGCCTACCAGGCCTGGGTGAAGGGGAGGGCAGCTCTACCGGCATCGGGCCTTTGGCGTGACCCTTTGGTCGAAGTGCGGACTCCGGCCGGCCTGCGGGTGCGGCCCGACCCTCGGGGACTGGTGGCCGAGACCCGCCACGAGGAGATGGCTCTGGCGCGGCTGGGGGAGCACTCCCTCCGGCGGCTTCGCCTGTATCCCCACACCGGCCGAACCCATCAGCTGCGCGTCCAGTGCGCCCTGAGGGGCTGTCCCGTCCTGGGGGACAAGACCTACGGGGATTTTCGCTGGAACCGTGCCCTGGCCGGGCTCGTGGGCCGTAGAGGCCTCTTCCTCCACTCGGAGCGCATCGAGCTGGACTACCGCCTGCGGGGGAAAATCTTCCATTTTTTCGCCGAGCAGGAGCCGCCCGGTTTCTGGGACTTTGGGGCCGCCTTTGCGTGAGGGGAAGGGAAAGGAACTTTCCCTTCCCCTCACGCAGCACCCGCGCCCGCGCGGCGCGGGCGCCAGGGCCCCCTGGGCCCAAAGGCGGCCCCAAACTCAGCAAGTGCGCCCTAGGGAGTGTATTTGTCTGTTTTTTTGCGCCATGGCCTCTTTGCGGAGCAAAGGCGGCGTCCCCCGCCCCCACCCGCCCTCCCGCGCGGGGGACGCCGCAGTCCGCCGCCGCCGGCGGAGCCGGCGCGGCGGACAGGCCATGGCGCAAAGGACGAGCCACGACGTGAAGAACAGGCCATGGCGCGGAGACCGCTGACTGCTCAGACGGCGAGGGCGGAGGGAGTACCTTCGGCCGCTTCCCCTTCGGCCGACTGGGGCAGGAGTTCCGAAGTCAGGTGCTGCTCGCCCACGAACTCCTCGAAGCTGGGCCCCTCCAGCTTGAAATCCCCCTCGAAAAACCCGTTCAGCTGGCGGATGCGGGTCGGATGGCGCATTTTTCTCAAAGCCTTGGCCTCGATCTGGCGGATGCGCTCCCGGGTGACCCGGAACATCTTGCCCACCTCCTCCAACGTACGGCTGTAGCCATCCCGTAGGCCGAAGCGCAGGGTCAGCACCTCCCGTTCCCGCTCGTTGAGGGTCGTGAGGACGTGGTCGATCTTCTCCCGCAGCAGGCTGTAGGCCGTCATGTCGTAGGGATTTTCGGCACTGTTGTCCTCGAGGAAATCCCCGAAGCAGGCGTCGTCCCCGTCCCCCACCGGCGTCTGGAGCGAGATGGACTGCTGGGCCATTTTCATGACCGCCTGGACGCGCTCCAGGGGCATGTCGGTCTCGGCGGTCACCTCCTCGGCCGTCGCCTCGCGCCCCAGCTCCTGGAACAATTGCTTCTGGATCTGGGTGATGCGGTTCAGCACCTCGATCATGTGGACGGGAATCCGGATCGTCCGGGCCTGGTCGGCGATCGCCCGCGTGATGGCCTGCCGGATCCACCAGGTGGCGTAGGTGGAGAACTTATAGCCGCGGCGGTACTCGAACTTCTCGACGGCCTTCATCAGGCCCATGTTGCCCTCCTGGATCAGGTCCAGAAAGGTGAGGCCGCGGTTGGTGTATTTTTTCGCGATGCTGACCACGAGGCGGAGATTGGCCGCCACCATTTCCCGCTTGGCGATGTGGGCCTCGGCCATGTGCTCCCGAAATTTTTTGACGATGTCCAGGAAGCGGAAGGGATCGGCCTCCAGCTTGGCCTCCAGCTTTTCGATGGCCTTGCGGATGCGCTCCTGGTAGGCTTTGTCGGGCTTGCCGTTCTGGGCGGACAGCTTTTCCGCGTGCTGTCGCTCCTGCAGGAGCTGCTCGATCTGGCGCAGGTCGGGCCGGTACTTCTCGAGCAGATCCTCGAAGACCTTCATCTTGAAGCAGAAGCGCTTCAGCACCGTCCGGAGCTGCAGCTGGAACTGCCGCAGGCGCATCCCGATCCGCTTGCGCTTGGCCGCCTCTTCGCCGAGCTGGCGCTGTTCCTGCCAGGCATCGCGGATGCACTGCAGGAGCATCCGGCTCTCCTCCAGCGAGCGGGTGACGATGCGGTAGTAGACCTCGCGGCTCTCGATCTTCTTGTCCAGGACGATCTGGTCGAAGCGCTCTTCCCGCTGCAGGAGGCGTTCGGCCAGGTCGATCTGGAATTCCGCCGTGAGGTGAATGGAAAATAATTCATCCTGGGCCTGGAGCTCGGCATTTTCGATGCGCTTGGAGATGGACACCTCTTCGTTGCGGGTCAGCAGGGGCACCTGGCCCATCTGGCGCAGGTACATGCGCACCGGATCCTCCGCGATTTCCTCCGGTGAAAGGGCGGAGAGGCTTTCCTCCTCCAGGCGCTGCCGGTAGGCCTCCACCTCATCGCCGTCGAGGATTTCGATCTCGAGATGGTCGAGGATGTTGATGATGTTCTCGATCTCGTCCGGACTGTCGGACATCTCCGGCAGCTGGTCGCTGATGTCCGCCAGGGTCAGGTAGCCCTGCTCCTTCGCCTGCCGTATGAGCAGGCGCACACGCTCATTGATCTCGGGACTTTCGGCGTGATTTTCGGGTGGTTTTGTGTCCATAGGGCGTGATTCCTGGAGCCTGTCTCATGAAATAGCCTGCGGATTCAGCTGGGGCGGATGCTGGAGCAGGCGCTGCCACTGCATCTTCCGGCGAATGCGATCCTTCCAATCCTCCTCCCCAAGGGGCGTTTTTTCCGCTCCCTCCCCGGAGGAGGAGTGTTCCGGAGCCATGATCTCCCGAATCGCTCTCTGGATATGATCCCGGTGCAATTTACGAAGACACATGTTGGCCGTTCCTAACGGGTCTTCAAAAAAATCCCCCGTTGCCAACACAGTATACAGACGATCGCATTCTTGGGGAGTAAAATTTTCATCCACATGCTCCCAGCCGTTCCAGAGATTTTCGCGGAAATTCTCCAGCAGATGCTCCAGCAGCGCGTGGTCGGGATCCCGCTCGTCGAGCCAGGCCCTTTCGACGAGGCGGGCCAGAGGCGCCCCCAGGTTCTCGTGGTGGACCAGGAGGGAGAGGAGGTCGTAGGTGACGGAGTGGATCTTGGCCCCCGGCGCCGTCGTTTCGGGGAGAAGCTTCGGCCCGCCGCTTCCCTGGGCACCAGTAGTTCCCTGCAGCTTCGTCCGGTCGCAGAAATGGTCGAAGTCGCTGAGGACGGAGCGGACATCGATGCCCATGAGCCGGGAGGCTTCCCGAATATAGGCTTCGCGGATGACGGAGGAGGAGACCGGGTGGATGAGGGCGAAAATGCTCCGCAGCGTCCGTTCCTTCTCGTGGACATCCGCCGCCGTTCCCTGCGGCAGCCAGTGGCGCACGGCGAAGCCGATGGCCGAGCAGGTCAATGCCTCCAGCTCCTGCAGGGTCACCGGGCCCTTCCCGCGGAGATAGCTGTCGGGATCCTGTCCCTCGGGGAGGAGGATGAAGCGGACTTCCATCTCCTCCTGGAGCGCCATTTCCAGGACGCGCAGGGCCGCCTTTTGGCCCGCCTCATCGCTGTCCAGAAAGCACCAGAGCCGGGGACTGTAACGCCTCAGCTGGTGGAGCTGCCGCTCGGTGACCCCGGTTCCCTGGGGGGCAACGGCAGTTTGGAGCCCCACCGAGTGGCAGCGCAGTGCGTCCAGCTGCCCCTCGACCAAGAGAAAGGCGCCGTCCTCCCGAATCTGCTGCCGGGCCTGGTCGAGGCCGAAGAGCACTTCGCCCTTGCTGAAGAGCGGGGTCTGGGGGGAGTTGATGTACTTGGATTCATGGGCGGGATCCTGCGGCGGCGTGATGCCCTCCAGTTGGCGGCCGGCAAAGGCGATCGTCCGGCCGTGAATGTCCCGAATCGGGATCATCAGCCTCCCGCGGAAGCGCGGAGGGGGGACGTAGCCGCTGTGCGAGGTGTAGAAAAGTCCGGAATGGGCCATCGGCTCCTGGGAAAAAACCTTGCGCAGCCGGTGGAAGAGCTCGCCGTTGTCCTCCGGAGGGGCGAAGCCGATGCCGTAGCGCTCGGCCAGTTCCGGACTGAAGCCGCGGTCTTTTTCCCAGTATTCCCGTACCCGTTCAGCCAGGGCGCCAGAGGAACGCCAGCATTCCCGGAAAAATCCCTCGGCCACCCGGTGAATTTCGAGCAGCGCCTTGCTGTGGTTCTCGCCCGCACGGGCCGCACGGCCATTTTCCTCGTAGCGGAGGGGGAAACGATAGCGCTCCGCGAGCCATTCAACGGCTTCAGCAAAGCTGAAATTCTCCTTCAGCTGGAGGAATCGAAAGACATCCCCCGCATGGCCGGAGCTGAAGCACTTGAAGATCCCCTTTTCGGGCAGGATGAAGAAGGAGGGCGTTTTCTCCTGGTTGAAGGGACTCAGGCCGCGCCAGCGGGAACCGGTACGCCGGAGCTGCACATAAGCAGAAACCACGTCGCAGATATCCACATTTTTTCGGATATGCTCGATCGACTCTCGGGAAATGATGGGCACGGCCGATGTCGATTACACGGAGGCTCTCCCGCAACCCAGGCTCCATCTCCCGCAACCCGGGCCCAAAATCCCATCCCTAAAAAGAGTTAAAATCCCGTATCTCATAAAAAGCAGAAACCTCGCACCTCACCCAAACTGGTGTCTTCCAAGAGAGCTACACACCTCACCGAACCTGAAACTGCGTACCTCATAAAAGAATTAAAATCTCGTACCTCATAAAAAAACTGAAATCTCCCACCTTGCCGAAGCTAAATCTCGTATTTCACAAAAGAGTTAAATCTCGCACCTCATCGAAGCTAAAACCTCGTACCGCCTAAGAAAGCTGAAATCTCGTACTTCATCGCCCCTGGGCCTGCCGAATTGCCGGAATGGGTTTTATAGGGCTCCCCCGTGCTTTTGGCAAGTACGTCCTTCCTCTTCCGAAATCATCGCGAATGGCAAGGCCGAAGGACCAGCAAAGCCGGATGGCGCTGCGAAGGAATCGGCCAGTCGCCGCCGATGGGGCCCCGTGTTATTTTCTGGCCAAAGGAAAGGGGGCCGCTTCAATTTTTTCAGTCGAAAAATTCCTTCCATGCGGATCTCCGGCCCAGGCATTTGCTCCTTCCTTCCGTCGAGGCGGAGCGCTTGGCTGTCGGTGCTGCTGGTGTTCTGTTCTCTGATGGCCTGTCGGCCGGCGGCGGAGGAGTGGTCGGAGGAGGAAGACGGGGTCTACCGGCGGGGCCAGCAGTTGCTCCGGGAGGGCCGGGCGACCGAGGCTTTGGAAAAATTCCTGGCGGTCATCCGCCAGCATCACCCGACGCCGCAGTCCCACCTCTTCTGCGGGAAAATTTACTGGGAGACGCTGGAGGATCCGATTTTCGCCATCTATCACTTCCGCCAGTTCCTGATCGGCGCAGCGGAGGAGGCCAAGGAGCGCGAGTGGGTACCCCAGTGGATCGATTCGCTCCAGAAGCTGTTCATGAAGCAGTGCTACCAGAGTTCCCTCTACAAGAAGTACGCCCATGATTTTCCGGTTCTGCTGCGGGAGTTGCGGAAGGAAAATGCCCAACTGAAGCAGCGGGTGATCGATCTGGAGCGGCAGTTAGAACGGGAGCCCACAGCATCACCTGCGGAACAGCGGCTGGAGCGGGTGCTGGAGGAACGGGCCCAGGGGCACCGGAAGACCTATCTGGTGCAGGAGGGCGATACGCTGTCGATCATCAGCCAGAAGGTTTTGGGCGATGCGAGCCGCTGGCCGGCGATTTTCGAGGCCAATCGGGACCAGCTGTCCCAACCCGACCAGGTCCGGGTCGGCCAACGCCTACTCCTCCCTCCGACCGAGTGAAGCTCGGGATTTCCCGTATCGCCCATAGACGGAGGGATTTTCTGCCATCCGGGAGGTGGAGTAGGGGGGTTCTGCGCTGTCTTTGCAGGGAGGGAAGGGCCTGGAAGGCCATTCCCTCCCTGGGGCTCGCGGAGCGAGCCGAGCCCTGCGGGCTCCAAAGACAGCGCAGCGAAAACCGGAATCCGGTACCTAGGTTCCTAGGCCGCTGTGGCCGGAGCAGTAGGGGATCCCTCGATCCAGTCTCGCATCAGGCGCAGGGCTTCTCGCAGATGCGTATCGTACTCCTCGTCGGGGGGACTTTTTTCCTTTTCCGCCGAAGGGCTTTCCTGGCCCGCCTCGGCTTTTCCGGAGGTTTTCTGGGCAGAAGCGCTCAGGGAGGCGAGCGTGATGGGAGTGGATTGGAAGAAGGGCTGGGCGGCAATGCCGTCGATCTGGGCCTGAATCTCGCGCTGGAGACGGGCCTCCTCCCGCCGCTCCCGAAGGCGCCGGGACAGGTCGAGGGAGAATTCCTCCTGGTCGAGTTTGTGGCGGAAGAGCCGGATGCGGGTGTCCAGCACGGCGAACTCCGGCAGGGTCCGTTGGCGCAACTCGCTCCGTCGGCGCAGGCGCTGGAGGAGCTGGTCGAAGCGCCGCCGGCGCTCGGCGGACACGAGGGCCTTGCCCGACTTCGGCGGCACGATGGCATCCCAGGCGAGGGCATGGGGCAGATCCGATTCCCCGATGGGCACCCACTCGTCGAAGGATGGGAGGGGGATGTCGGAGACGACCCCGCGGAGCTGGATGGAATTGCCGCTGGGCCGGTACCATTTGTTAACCGTAACCCGGGTGGCCCCCATGGTCTCCTTCTTGGGGTCGAACCAGCTGCCCAGGATGCGCTCGAGGGGCATCAATACCTGCACACTGCCCTTGCCGTGGGTATGCCTGTCCCCGACGATGAGGCTGCGGCAGTGGTCCTGCAAAGCCCCGGCCAGAATTTCGGAAGCGGATACGCTTTGCTTGGAGATGAGCGTGATCAGGGGCCTGTCCCAGAGCGGCGTTGCCGTGTGGCTGTGGTAGATCTGCGTCTGACCCTCCGGATCCCGCACCTGCACGATGGGGCCCTCCGGGATGAAGAGTCCGGCCAGCAGGATGGCCTCCTCCAGAAGCCCGCCGCCGTTGCCGCGGAGGTCGAGGATCAGTCCCTTCGCCCCCTGGGCCTTGAGCTCCTTCAGCAATTGCTGCACATCATCGCTCGAACCCGACGGGGCCTTGTCCTCCTCCTCCGGGCCGTAGAAGGAGGGCAGGTGGATGTAGCCGATGCGGAGGGGGGCAGCCGTATCGGCCAGGCTGAAGATTTTCGCGCTGGCACGGGCGCTCTCGATGGAGACCGTATCCCGGATGAGCGTGATGACTTTTCGGTCGGCCGCATCCCCCTCGGCCGGCTCGATGCTCAGGTGCACCCGGCTGCCCTTGGGCCCACGGATGAGCCGGACACTGCGGTAGGAGGGCATGTTGGTGATCTCGATGGCCTCCTGCCCGTCTTCGGCGACCGCCACGATGCGGTCGCCCGGGTGCAGCAGTCCGCTGCGGGCGGCGGGCCCCCCGGGGGTGAGCTCCTTGATGGTGCAATAGCCGTTGTCGTAGTGGAGATAGGCCCCGATGCCGATCAGGCTATGGCGCAGGAGGGTGTTGAATTCCTCAAAAGTATCCTTGGAGAGAAAGCTCGAGTGGGGGTCGTAGAGCTGGGCCAGGCTGTTGATGAAAAGCTCCTGGACGAACCAGGGCTCGATGTCGGAAAAAAAACGGCGGAAGCTCTCGTAGCGCCCGGCAATGCGCTCCTTCGCCTTGGCGACGACGGCCGGCGGGGGCGAGCTTTCCTCCGGCAAGTCCCGCAGGGTTCGGCCTAAAGCGTCCAGCCAGGGAGGGGTTCGCGGCGCCCTCAGGCGGTCGGGACGGGTGAGCCAGGTTGCCGCCGGCAATTCCTTCCTCCGGAACAGCGCTTTCCAAAAGGGGAAAATCCTGGGCCTGGGCTTCGCCTTCGCATTCAGCCGGGGCGCGTTTCTCAGCGGAATTCCCCGCAGGGAGGCTGGGGCAAATTCACCCTCCAGCGATAGGATTTCGCTCTGGATTTCGTAGACGAGGCGCTGCCTCCACAGGTGCTCCGCCGTGGCTTCGTCCGATGGCCAGGGCAGTTCTTCCCGATAGGGGCAGAAATGTTCCGCCGAGAGGGACCGGAGATCCAGCGCGGGAATGGCGCGGAGGATCCGGGTGCTGCGCTCCCACAGGTGCCGGCGGTAGAGGTCGAAGAGCTCGAAGGCCTTTGTGAGATCCCCCCTCTGCAGAGAGAGATGGAGCTTGGGGGCCAACTCCCGGGTGATCTGTTGGATTTCCGCTTCGAGAAAGAGCATGCGCGAGCTGTCCATGCTCCCGAAGTAGTTCTTCAGAATCTCCTCCGCCGGTATTTGATGAAGGGGCTTTTTGGCGTAGTGGAATTCCTCGAGACAGCGCTTCATGGCAAGGGTTTCCTCCCGCATGTCCGGCGAGGGCTGCAGCGGTGGCCAGGGACACGGCTCGACCGCTTCCGGAGTGGCCGAGTCCTGTTCTGGAGTGGCCGAATCCGGTTCCCAAATAGCCGGATCGGTCTCCGGCTGGGCCAAAACCGGAACGGGAAACGTGGGAACGGCCGAGCCCTCCCGAAAAGGGGGAGGACCAACATCCACCCCGCCGTGGGCCTGGAAGCTGAAAAAGCAAAGGCCCAGACCGAGAGTCCCGGTCAACCCCAAGGGCCGCATCCCTTTCCGGTCTCGATACCCCCTGGTCCCGGCGATGGCCGGAGCCGACTGGGAATTTTCAAAATTTCCCCCTGCTTTTGCTGCGCTGTCTTTGGAGCCCACAGGGCTCAGCTCGCTTTGCGAGCCCCAGGCCGGGAATGGCCTGCAAGGCCATTCCCGGCCTGCAAAGACAGCGCAGACCCGATTCCCATAACAGACTCGTCCCTCATCGTAACCTGGTGAGCTCAAAGAACGCAAAGAAGGAAAGGGCGAGGGCTGTCTCTTCATATCAGCGCTGATGGGGCTTAGTTTTTAGCGACATCGGCCGTCTTGTCGATACGAATAAAGCTGGGCGGCTTCAGGAGGAGCGATGAGCGGGAAGGACGCAGAGGATCAGGAGGAGGTAGGGGCCCAGGGCGGCCAGTGGAGCACCGAGGCTTCCGTGGAGGCCGAGGGCACGGCAGATGTGGGAAAGGAGGTAGAAGGCGAAGAGAAAGCCCGTCGCCTTGCCGAAACCGGCCATGGAATCGCTGCGGGGGCCACCGCCGGCGCAGGGCAGGGCGATGAAGAAGACCAGGAGGCAGGCCCAAGGCGAGAGGAGGCGGTTCCAGTAGAAGAAGTGCTGGGCCCTCCGCCGGTTTTCCGAAAAACCACTTCCACCCTCCCGCTCCTGCCGGAGCAGCGTCCGCAGCTCGGGGAGCGTCAGCTCTTCGGGCTTTTTGTGCTGGAGGGCCAATAGCGACGGGGAACAGCGGTGGTCTTCGATCTCATGGCGCTCGAAGAGGCGCTGGGACAGGGGATAGTGGCTCTGGGGATCGAAGGTGACGAGGCGCCCCTGGAAAAATGTCCAGCGTCCTGCGGCGGCATCGAAGCTGGCCTGGGCGGCGGAGATGCGCCTCCACTCGCGCCCCTCGGCATCCCTCTCGTGGAGATCGACAGCCGTGGCGATGCCCTTCGAAGGCTCGAGGGCCCTCAGGTACCAGAGCCGGCCCTGGGACTCATCATTCCAACCGACGTGGTGGAGGATCGCTTCCGCCTGGGCGCCCGTGACACCCACCTGGGCCTGGTAGTCCCGGAAAAGCCGCCGTGCCCGCGCCGCGGGCCCCTCCTGGAAATAACTGAGCAGCAGCGAGAGCAGAATTCCGACGCCGGCCAGCGAACGGGTGAGGGTGATCCGGGCTACGCCGGCCGCCTGGAAGGCGATGATCTCGCCGTG
>JAIRLG010000043.1 GCA_031259625.1 Puniceicoccales bacterium | reverse complement strand
GCCTTCAAACGCTCCAGCAGCCGAGATGCCTCCGGCAAAAGGCCATCGCTGAGGGTCAGGATCCGCACCTGCTCCGGCGCGAGCCAGGTCGGGAAATCCCCGCCGAAGTGCTCGATGAGCAGGCCGCAGAAGCGCTCGAAGGAGCCCAGCGGCGCCCGGTGGATCATGATGGGCCTATGCGGCTGATTGTCGCTGCCGGTATAGCTGAGCCGAAAGCGCTGCGGCAGGTTATAATCCAGCTGGATGGTGCCCAGCTGCCACTCGCGGCCGATGACGTCGCGGATGACGAAGTCGATCTTCGGGCCGTAGAACGCCGCTTCTCCGGCCTCGGGCGAAACCGGCACGCCCAATTTCTCCGCAGCCTTTTGCAGAATCGCCTCGGCCCGATCCCAGTCCTCCGCCTCGCCCACGTATTTGGCGGAATCCGGGCTCCGAAGCCCGATGCGCACCCGAAAGTCCGACATGCGCAGAGTGGCAAATACCTTCTGCACGATCCGGAGACAGCGCTCGATCTCCTCCTCCAGCTGCCCCTCGGTGCAGAAAATATGCGCATCATCCTGGGTAAAGCCCCGGAGGCGGGTCAGGCCGCTGAGCTCGCCCGACTGCTCCCAGCGGTAGACGGTGCCGAACTCCGCCAGCCGCAGGGGTAGCTCCCGGTAGGAGCGCGTCTGGGAGCGGTAGATCTGGATGTGCCCGGGACAGCTCATGGGCTTGAGCAGGAATCCGTCGAAATCCCCCTCCTCCAGGCCTCGCACCATCTCTCCGCAGGGGAGGGAAGTCCGGCTGAGCTTCTCCAGCACATCGCGGTCGGGCAGGGGAGGGTACTGGGATTCTTTGTAGTAGGGAAAGTGTCCGGAACTGCGGAACAGCCCCAATTTGGCGATGTGGGGGGTGAAGACCTGCTCGTAGCCCTGCTGCTCCAGCTCCTCCAGAAGGAACTTCTGCAGCTCATGGCGGATGATGGCTCCGCGGGGAAGCCAGAGGACGAGGCCCTGCCCGAAATCCTCGTCGATCAGGAAGAGCTGCATCTCCCTCCCGATTCGGCGATGGTCGCGCTTCTTGGCCTCTTCGAGCTGGAGCAGATGGGCATCGAGCTCCTGCCGGGAGGCGAAAGCCGTGCCGTAAATCCGCTGCAATTGCCTGTTCTTCTCGTCTCCGCGGTAGTAGGCACCGGCGATGCTTAGCAATTTAAATGCCTGGATCTCCGAACTGCGCCCCACATGTCCCCCGCGGCAAAGGTCGACGAATTCCCCGTTGCGGTAGAGCGTAATCGTCTCGTCGGACGGGATCTCGGCCAGGCGTTCCAATTTATAGGGCTGCTCCTTCTCCCGAAAAAGGCGGGCCGCTTCCTCCCGGGATACGACCTGGCGCTCGAAGACCTGGTCCTCGGCGATGATTTTTTGCATTTCCTCCTCCAGCCGCGGCAGGTCTTCCGCCGTCAGGGGTGTGGCCAGGTCGACGTCGTAGTAAAATCCCTGCGGCGTAGCCGGCCCGATGTCCAGCTTAGCCCCCGGGAAGAGGCGCAGGACGGCGGCCGCCAGCACATGGGCGGCCGAGTGCCGGAGGGCCCAAAGTTCGGATTCGGAATTCGTCATGGCCTTCAGTAGAACAGATTTCTCCCGAAAAAATCAATCCCATTCCTCTCTACGTTTTTGGCCATTCCTGTGAAAATGCCATCCTCTCCTAATCCCCGCCGGCGATCCGCGCTGGGCTTCAAAGCCTGAGGATTTGAAGCCCAGCGCCTGCGGCGCGGAGCGCCGCAGCAAAACTTAAAAGTTTTGGGATCGCCGGCGAAAGAGAGCGCCATCATCGGCGTTGCCAGGTGGTCAAGACATTTTCCCTCCGGAATGCCCTCCATCTCCAATCATTGGCTTCCGGTGAAAACCTCAAGGCTTTCCCTGGAGAAGGTGCGAGGGGGTTCTAAGCCTTTCCCCCTTCTTCCTCCGGAGCTTCGTCAATGTTCTTCTCCTTTTCGTCGGCGTTTTTCTCCCTCCGGAGGCTGTCCAAATACTTCCAGAACGAGCTGTGCTGCTCCAGCATCAGGGCTTCCGAAACGGGCAGTTTGAAGCGGAGGACGAAGTCGGAGAGCGAGTGCTCCGGCAGGACGTAGTGGCAGAAGAGGCTGCCGTCCTCCCGGCGCTCGAAATAGACCCGCCAGCGCTCGCTGCGGTAGCGGTAGAGCAGGCGCCCGTCCCGCTGGAAGCAGCTGAAATCGCCGGAGGGGGCCTGCAGGTCCTCTTCCGAAATGCGGCCGATGTTCTCCATCAGCTGCAGTTGCTCCTCCGTCGCCAGTTTCTGAAATTCGTGGAGGCTCTGCTCGCTGAAGTTCACCTGCCGCATGGGGACGATTGATGGAACTGGCACGCCGCTGGCAAGTGCGAAAGCGCAGAGGGCAGAGGAAAGCAAGTGCGAAAATGAGGAGAATAGTGGAGAATAAGCGCAAAAGCGAGAAGGGTGGGGGAGAGTTTCAGGAGAACAGGGGAGAGTCTTTCTACTTTAGGGCAAAGGAGGGCCTCTCTACTTTTTTGCCGCCGCCTTTGCGCGGAGGATCCTCGGCCAAACGGCCGTTGGGCCGAGGATCCTCCGCGTGGTCCGCTCCGCGGACGAGCCCGAAGGGCTCCAAAGGCGGCGGTACCCCATATTTGCAGCAGCCTCACACTTCCCCATTCCCCACGCTTGACACCGGGGACCATCGGCCGATGCTCGCCGGAGTGGGCGGAACGAAAAACTCCTCCCCTGTGGAGGGGTCGATTTTCTTTCGGCGGGAGCTAGTTTCCTGGCAATCCATCCTCTGCCTATACATCGGCTCCCTTTTGCTGGCGGCGCTTCTCGTGCCCCCGCTCATCCGCCTGCTCCTGCTCTGGAATCTCCGGATGCCGAACGGCGCCATTTCCCACCTATTGTCGAAGAACTTCGGGGTGATTTTCGACCGCCTGCACCTGTTTTTCTTCGCGCTGATGCTCGGTGTGAAGGGCCTTCGGGCCCGCCGGACGGCGGAGCTCTGGGCCTCCGTTCGGGAAGGGCTGAGGTTGTGGAGGGGCTCGCAAATCGCCCTCTTCTGGAAATTCTTCGCCATCGGCGTGATGATGGATCTGTGCCTGATGGGCCTGCAGATGGCTTGCTTCCCCTTTAGGCTCATGCCTTGGACGCCGAAACTGGCGGGATGGGCCCTCTGCTACGGCCTGAGCGCGGGCTGCATCGCCCTTCTGGAGGAGATCTTCTTCCGTGGATGCCTCCTGGGCTCTTTGCTGCGCCCTCTGCGGGAGCGGTGGGCCATTTTTGCCAGTGCCCTGATCTTCGCCGGCGCCCATTTCGGAATCTCGCACTCCTCCTGGGATTTGGCACCGGAGGCGGTGACAATGGGGAGCGGATTCCGGGCCCTGTACGAGCACGTCTTCGGGGTTTTTCAAAATGCCTCTCCGCTGCCCCTGGCGATTCTCTTTTTCCTGGGTCTCGTACTGGCCCAGCTGGCACTCCGCCACCACTCCCTCGCTCCGGCCATGGGCCTGCACGCGGGCCTGGTCTGGATGCTTATGCTCTACAAAAAGGCCGTCGACGTGGCGCTAAATTCGCCCCATCCCTTCCTGGGCACCTGGCGCCTGACGGATGCGCCGGCAACCCTCTACCTGCTCCTATTGATGGCGTATTGCCTGCGGCGTTTGGGCCGAAGAGGGGAAAAAAACGTCCGGGCGGATTAGGGTTGCGGACTGTGGGAGAGCTCGCATGAGAATGGGTCAGCGGCATGGTCCAGTCTGAAGACAGTATGTTTGGGGCTGCCTTTGGCTTCCAAAGGAAGCGGCCCGCCCAAAGGCGGGCCCCGCCGAAGCCCCCGGAGGGGGCTTCGGCGCAAAGGCAGCCCCAACCGGAAAAACTGATCATCATCGGCAGCGGTTGCGCCGGCCTGAGCGCGGCCATCTATGCTGCTAGGGCCGGCCTGGAGCCCCTGGTCATCGAGGGGGCTCAACCGGGGGGCCAGTTGACGACTACAGACCACGTGGAGAATTTCCCCGGGTTTCCGGAGGGCATTTCGGGCCCGGAGCTCGTCCGGAACATGCGCCGGCAGGCCGAAAAATTCGGCGCGCGCTTTCGCTCGGACCGCATCCGGCGTTTGGAATTCTCGGCGGAGGGGAAATCCCCACGGTGTGGCCGGCCCGATGTCCAGAAATGCCTACGGGGCGAAACGGAGAACCTGTGGGCCCAAACGGTCATCGTGGCGGTGGGGGCGACACCGCGGAAGCTGGGTATCCCGGGGGAGGAAAAATTTTTCGGCGGCCGGGGCGTCAGCACCTGCGCCACCTGCGATGGGGCCTTTTATCGCCATCGGGAGGTGGTGGTCGTCGGTGGGGGCGACACCGCCTGCGAAGATGCGCTGTTCCTCGCGCGCTTCTGCTCGCGCGTCCATCTGGTGCACCGCCGTGACCAACTGCGGGCCTCGAAGATCATGGCCGAACGGGTGATGGCCCATGAAAAAATCTCGATCCTGTGGAATAGCATTCCCCTCCGCCTGGAGGGGGACGAAAGGCTCGTTTCCCTGCAGATTCGGCATGGGGAAACGCCGGAGGAGAAGACCCTGCCCTGCAGTGCCGTTTTTCTGGCCATCGGCCAGGTGCCCAATACGGCCCCTTTCCACGACGCCCTGCCCCTCGACGAGCGGGGCTATATTCGGGGGGACGGGGTGAAGATCGCGGGATGGGAAGACCCCCAGAGGGCTTTCCAGGGAATTTTTCGGGCCGGAGACTGCGCCGATCCGTCCTACCGCCAGGCCATCACGGCGGCGGCCATGGGCTGCCAGGCGGCGCTGGAGGCCGAACGCACCCTCGTCGGATGAGACCTTTCCCCCGTTGCCCCACTATTCGCGCGCGATGGCCCCTGGCAGAGCCAGGGGGCGCTCCTGCGGGAGCGCCTTCGCCGCGGGAGGCCGCCTCCGGCGGCCCTCCCGCGGCGGGCCATCGCGCGCGCCCCTCTAGATTATTATACTTATCTAGACTATTATACTTATCCAGATCATTACATTTAATATGGAACCCAAACTGTCGTTGAAAAAGGCCACGGAGGCGGCCGTAGACCCTTCGCTGAGGCCGAAGGGCTTCGATGACTTCATCGGCCAGAGGCGCACCCTGGAGCGCCTACGGGTCATGACCGGTGCGGCGCGGCAGCGCGGCGAATCCCTACGGCATGTGCTGCTGAGCGGCCCGCCCGGGCTGGGCAAGACGACCCTGGCGATGATCCTCGGCCGCGAAATGGGAACCCAGACCCGCATCACCTCGGGGCCGGTGATCGAAAAAGCCAGTGATCTGGCCGGATTGCTGACGAGCCTGGAGCCGGGCAATGTGCTGTTCATCGACGAGATCCATCGCCTGCCACGGGCGGTGGAGGAGTACCTCTATTCCGCGATGGAGGATTTTTGCATCGATATCCTGATCGACCAGGGCCCCCAGGCGCGCTCGATTCGCCTGGATCTGCCGAGATTCACCCTGGTCGGAGCGACGACCCGCACCGGCCTCCTGACCCCGCCGCTGCGCAGCCGCTTCACGCTCCAAACCCGTCTGGGCTACTACGAGGTCGGTGATCTGACTCAGATCGTCCGGCGCAGTGCCCGACTCCTGCCGGTCGAGATCGACCAGGAAAGTGCCGAGGAAATCGCCCGCCGCTCGCGGGGAACGCCGAGGATAGCCAACAATCTCCTGGGCTTCGTCCGGGACTACTGTCAGCAGCGGGAAAACCCTGCGATCGTGGTGGCCCTGACCCGGGAGGCTTTGGAACTGCTGGAGATCGACGCCTCCGGTCTCGACGAGATGGATAAGCAGATTCTGAATTGCCTGGCGGAGAACTACAACGGGGGGCCGGTCGGCATCGGGACTCTGGCCGCCGCGATCGGTGAGGATCGGCACACGCTGGAGGAGGTGCACGAGCCCTATCTGGTGCAGGAGGGCTATCTGCAGCGGACGCCGCAGGGGCGCCTCCTGAGCGCCAAGGCCTGGGAAAAACTGGGATTAGAACCGCTGTCGCGGGTCTCGACCCAGTCCGAGATTCATTTCTGAGGGTTGCTTGGGGCCGGCTTTGGATTCCAAGGGAATCGTGGCCCGCGGAGCGGGCCACCCCCGGACTCCTGACAAATTTCTTTGCCAGGAGCCCGGGCAAAGCCGGCCCTAAGAAGCAAAGAACTTGACAGTGGCCGCTTTCTTCCAAAACCAGAGTGGGTAGGAAGGCTTATTAGACCATGACCGGAGAGGAAATTCACAAAGTGATTCTGGACATCATTCGGGAAATTGCGCCGGATGAGGATCTCTCGCAGGTGAAGCCGGATGTGCCGCTGCGGGAACAGTTGGATCTGGACTCGATGGATTTTTTGGACATCGTGATGGAGCTGCGCAAGCGCCACAATATCGAGGTGCCGGAGGCGGAATACAAGCGTCTGGAGTCCCTGAATTCCTGCGCGGAGTATCTGGCGGATAAGTTTTAGGTCTAACATCGGGATAAATTGTGAGAAAATTTTCCCTGTTCGTGCTGTCCTTCGCCTTGGTTGTGGCTCTATTGCTTTCGTGTTCATATACGGGTGTTTCAAAAGGAGGGATTCCTGTCTCTCGCTATGTACCTAAAAAATCCAATACTTGGCAAAGCCCTCACGAGACCTGTATCCATTGTGAAGAGATTGAAAAGCATTTTGACCATCTATTTCCGGATATGGAAACGTTCGTGTTCCATGAAATTTTGTCCGATATTGTTCATCTTGATGTATTCATCAAAAGTCCTAACGAAAAACATCCCTATTATGTTCTTTTCACAAGCGGCATGAGCGACCTTGCGATGCCTTTGCCAAAGGGATTGAGAAAAGAACGAGGCAATTTGGATCGGGCGGAGCTCTTTATGTTACTTCCAAAGGATTTTCCCATGGGACAGATCTGTATCGTCGGAAAATTATTGCAGAATGGGCCTTTAGAGGAAACATGGCCTATCCATTGGCTCAAATTTTTGGCCAAAGCTCCCCATGAATATAAGACTTGGTTTGGGCATAGTCACACCGTCCCTAATGGCCCAGACTACGATCCTTTAGTGACTGGGACGAAGCAGTGTGGATGTATCCTTTGGCAAGAAAAGGGAGAGTGGGGAAGCATGGTGTCTTCCGATGGCGTAGTCGTCAATTTGTATCGCGTTGTTCCGCTTTACCGTGAGGAAATGGAATATCGTCTCGAGTATGGGCAGGAGGCCTGGTGTCGCCTTTTGGAAAAAAATGGCGGGCTTCCGCTGATTGTAGATTTACACCGGCCGTCACTGTGCCCCTAGCTAAGGTCTATTGGATGAGTAGATTTTCATTTTTCCGGAAAGTTTCTCTCCTAAAGGTTTTGAAGTAAGGGTGGGGAAATGGCTATTGTTTTTTTTCGGTCGCCTTTGGAGCCTTCGGCTCAGGCCCGCGGCGCGGGCCCGCCGAAGGGAAAGGAAAAATCCTTTTCCCATTTCCCCTCGGCGCAAAGGCGACCGACAGGCGAGCGACTGACAAGCGACGAGAAAGGCGACCAGAAAACAATAAGGCCATCAGATGATGGAACCATGAGTCCCATCAGACGATGAGTCCAACTCAATACGACAAGACTCTCTCCATCCTCGCCGGGAGCGGCTGATTTTGGGGCTGCCTTTGGGCCCGAAGGGCCCAGGCGCCTGCCGCGCGCGCAGCGGCGCAGGCGCCGCGTGAGGGGCAGGGAAAGTTCCTTTCCCTGCCCCTCACGCAAAGGCGACCTCACTCAAATCGCCCGGGGAATTTTCAAAAACATTCCTTTGGGCTGGCCGAGGGGGGAATTTTTCCGAATTTTCCTAAAAATGCTCGAAGGTCTCGGCTCGGTCCCCTGCGTCGCGCTGCGCGGAATCCGGAAGGGTTTTTGCGGGCCCCAGGGGCGGACAGAAATTTTGCGCGACCTGTCCTTCTCCCTCTTCCCCGGCGACTCCGTCGGGATCACTGGGGTTTCCGGTGCCGGCAAGAGCACCTTTCTCCACATCCTGGCCGCGCTGGAAAAACCGGACAGCGGCGAGGTTTTCTGGAACGGCGAGGCCCTCCACACCTGGCCCGGCCGTGTCTTGGCCCGACGCCGAGCCGCCCAAATCGGCTTCGTCTTCCAGAGTTGTCCCCTGGTGCCGGAGCTGGATCTGCTGGAAAATCTGCTCCTGCCCTGTAGGATTTTCGGCCGGCGCGCTCTGGCCGAGGGGCGCAGGCGGGCAGAAATTCTGCTGGAGCGCCTGGGCCTCTCCTCCCACCGTTTCTCCCTCCCGATGGGCCTTTCCGGCGGCGAGCGCCAGCGGGTGGCCCTAGCCCGGGCCTTCATGAACCGTCCCCGACTTATCGTCGCCGACGAGCCCACCGGCAATCTGGATGAATCCACCGGCGAGCAGGTCATGCGGCTGCTGGAGGACATCCGCCAAGAGGAGCAGACGGCACTCCTCCTGGTCACGCACCACCTTCCCTTCTCCCGCCGCCTTCGGCGCCAATACCGCCTCCACCAGGGGGTTCTGGAGCCTCTGTGATATTTATTTTCTCCAATCACCTGCCTCAGGGAGTTTTGGAGCCTCTGTGATATTTTTGGGAG
>JAIRLG010000021.1 GCA_031259625.1 Puniceicoccales bacterium | reverse complement strand
GGGGCCCTGGAAAGCCAGCGAAGGTATTTTCCGACCGGGACAAGACGTTCCACGTGGCGCCAGCAGCGCGGGCAGCGCTCGCCGGGGGCTGGACGGATCTCGACTTCCGGTGCATCGAGACCCGGAGCTTCTTCGCAATGGACCTGCGAAACGATGAAGTATTCCGGCAAATCGGCGGCGTTTTCCTGCAGGAGGCGGAAGAGCTCCTCTTCGGCCGAGCCGCGGATGAGCACCTGGGCGTCAAGGGACTGGCCGATAATTTTTTCCTGTCGCAGCCGCTCGAGCTTCTCGTGGATCTGGGAGCGGAAGTCCAGGATGCGGTCGATGGGGCCCTCGATGGCCCCGTCTTCCGGAATATCCTCCTCTCTCGGCCATTCGCTCAGGTGGATGGACTCCTCCTTGGGATTAGTCTGGGCCTCATGGGCCTCGTCGCAGGTGAAGCTGAGGATGGGGGCCAGCAGGCGGATCAGTATTTGGAAAATCTGCTGAATCGTGCTCTGGGAGGAGCGCCGCTTCGGCCACCGGCGGCCCAGGGTGTAGAGCCGGTCCTTGAGGATGTCGTGGTACCGAGCCGACAGCTCGACGTGGCAGAAGTGACGGATGTATTGATAGGTGCGATGGAACTCGTAGTTCTCAAAGGCGTCCGTCACCTGCCGGATAAGCCTCCGGGCCTTTTGGAGTATCCAGCGGTCGAGGGGCGTCCGGTCGGGAAGGGCAATTGTATCCCGGGCCGGATCGAAGTCGAAGAGATTCCCCAGCTGGAAGCGCAGCGTATTGCGAAGGGTCCGGTAGGTGGCGACGACGTGGGTGAAAATGTCATCGGAAAGCGGGATGTCGTCCCGAAAGTCCTCGGAGGCGATCCACAGGCGAACGATGTCGGCACCGAATCGCCGGACATAGTCGTCGGCGGTCTGGGGCTTGCCATCGCTTTTGGAGATTTTTTTCCGGTCGTCGCCGACGACGAAGCCGTGGGTCAAAACGCTGCGGTAGGGAGCTTGGCCGTCGTTCGCGATGAGACTTGTCCAGAGGGAGGATTGAAACCAGCCGCGGTGCTGGTCGCTGCCCTCCAGGTAAAGGTCAGCCGGGAAGCGCAGCTCCTCGTTCTTTTTCAGCACAGCGTAGTGGCTGCTGCCGGAGTCGATCCAGACATCGAGGGTATCCTCGCCTTTGCGCAGATCCTCCCGGGACCAGGGCTTCGGAAGCTCGATGCCTTCCAGAATTTCCCCGGCGCTGGAGCGGAACCAGAAATCGCTGCCGTGCTGGCGAATCCTGTGGGCGACGGCCCGGATGACGGAGGCGTCCAGCAGCGCCTCGTCCTGCCCGTTGAAAAAGACGGGGAGGGGAATTCCCCAGCTGCGCTGGCGGCTGATGCACCAGTCCGGCCGCGAGCCGACGGCCCCGCGGATGCGGTTCTCCCCCCAGGGCGGAAGCCAGCGCACCTGCCTCATCGCCCCTAGAGCCCGTTGCCGAAGATTCCGGTGGTCGATGGAGAGGAACCATTGCTGCAGGGCCCGAAAGATGAGCGGTGTTTTCGAACGCCAGCAGTGCGGGTAGGAGTGAGTGATCTCCTCGCAGGCCAGCAGATGGCCGCTGTCGCGCAATTTTTGGATCACCGCTTCGTTGGCCGGAGAGCCATTCTCCGTTTCCAGAACGGAGAGGCCGACCCACTCCGGCGGGATTCGGCCGTCGTCGACGTAACGCCCCTCGTCGTCGATGGGGCTGTAGATCTCCAGCCGATAACGCAGGCCGGTCTGGTAGTCCTCCAGGCCATGGCCGGGTGCGGTGTGGACACAGCCGCTGCCGGCCTCGGTCGTGACGTAGTCCGCCAGGACGACGGGGCTCTCCCGCGGAAGAAAAGGGTGCCGTGTGCGCAGGCCCTCGGCGTCTTTCCCGGAAAACTTCTGGCCGATTCGGTAGTTCGGAAGGGAACAGGCCTGGGCGAAGGAGGAGCTGAGGGCCTCCGCGACGAGAAATTTTCCCCTTTCGGAAACGATTTCGACGTAATCGAGCGCGGGATGGAGGGCGATGGCCAGATTGGAGGGCGTTGTCCAGGGCGTGGTCGTCCAGATGACAAAGGCGGCCTCGTCGGAAATGCCGAGTTTCCGCGAGCGCTCGTCGGCGATGAGGGAGAAGGAGACCCAGAGGGAGGGGCTGCGGTGTTCCCGGTACTCGACCTCCGCCTCCGCCAGGGCCGTTCGGCAGGGGATCGACCAGTAGACGGGCTTTTGGCGGCGGTAGACGTAGCCCTGTTCCACCGCCTGGGCAACACCTTCGAGGACGGAGGCCTCGTAGGCGGGATCCATCGTGCGGTACTCGTGCTCCCAGTCCGCCAGAACGCCGAGCCGCGAGAACTGCTGCCGCTGTCGGTCCCGAAACTTTTGGGAGAAATCGGCACAGGCCCGCCGCAGCTCGACGGCGGAGAGCGTGCGCTTTTCCTCGCGGATCTGCCGGGCCACTTTGTGCTCAATCGGCAGGCCATGGCAGTCCCAGCCCGGGACATAGGGCGTCCGAAAGCCCCGCAGGGACTTGTAGCGCAGCAGCATGTCCTTGAGGATTTTGTTCAACGCGGTGCCGATGTGGACATCCCCGTTGGTGAAGGGAGGCCCGTCGTGCAGGATGAAGAGCGGCCCCCGCCGGTTTTTTTCCTGAATCTTCTGGTAGAGCCCTAGGGCCTCCCAGCGGGCGATGCGCCCGGGTTCCTGCTCGGTCAGATTGGCCCGCATCCCAAAGCTCGTCCGCGGCAGATTAAGGCTGTCCGTATGGTCCACAAGTCCCCGAAAATGCCATCAGCGAGCGCAACCTGCGCCTTTTGCCCTCGCTGTCAAGAGGAGAGACCAACCCCGGCAGGTTTGCCTACTTTGGATTCGAGGCTTGGGATTTTTTTGCCGCCGCCTTTGGCGCGGAGTGGCGAGGCGCTTGCGCCTCGCCCCTTCCGCCGCGCGGCCCGCGCAGCGGGCCAGAGCCCCTTTGGGGCTCCAAAGGCGGCGGCAGCCACCCCGCAGGCACAACGCCACCCAGGTACCGAATGAGCGGTGAGGGTAAGCGTGGTGAGGGCTGGCTTTCGATTCCTCCGGAATCGGGCCCGCTGCGCGGGCCGCCTGGAGGAAAAGGACGAAGTCCTTTTCCTCCAGGCAAAAGCCAGCCCCAACATTCGTGGGCAACTGTTTTAGAGCCCCAGAAATATTGGGGATTTTTTTGCCAACCATTGGAGATGAGCCTGGAATGAGAGGATTTTTGTCCTTTACAGATTCTCCACGAGCTCTTTCAGAGAGAGAGAAAATTCATAACTTCAACGGCCGTAAAAAATGATGCGTTCCTTTTGGTCTGTTCCGGGTCTACTGCTTGGACTGCTGGTAAGCTATGTCTCGGTCCACTATTGGGATGAGTTTTCTGCCGAAGAAACGGAGAAGGCCGCATCGGCATTCTTCCCAGCTCAGAGGGTCGACAAGGAGATAGCCCCCAATCCCGATTCTTTAGAGGATTCTAGGCTTCCTCTTCACTTAAAAGAATCGCATTTGAAAGAATCGGCGAGGACGGCCGAGCAGAGCGATCGGGTGCCTGAAAGCGGTGTCCCAGTTTCTGACGAGACGGTTGGCGTTGGGGTCAGTGACGATGGATGGATGGCGGGGCTCGAAGAAGGTTTAGGAGTGAGTGACTATGAACATTCCATGAGTTCCGATCCTGTATCCTCGCTGAAGGCGGAAGAATCCAAGAAAGTAGAGGCAACTGGTGGGCCGCCGGGTGGGGGAAGTCCTGGGGCAGGTAGATCCCCTACAACGGGAAATCCCATGGCCACCCAGCAAATGCCTTCGTCCGGGGTGAGAGCTCCTGGGGCGGAACACGGATATGGCCAAACGCGGACGGTGGCTTCGGCCCAGGGGAGTGGGCAGTCCCTAACAGAGAGGGAAGGGGAAGACCGGAGGACGGATGAAGTCCGAAGGGTGCGCGATGCGGAGAGAATTCAATCGCAACAATTGGAAAGGAAAGCGCATTTCATCGGAGACAAGAGTCTGAAGGATTTCAGCGAAGCTCCATTGGACAGGAGTGAATGGCGGCTTCTGGGGGAAGGTGCTTTTGGCAAAGTGTACGGAGCGACCATCGATGGAAAGGAGGTCGTGATCAAGGTGGCGCGTGGGGATGGGGAAAATGAGGAAAAAGGCAAGTTGGATATGGCCGCGGAGTTGGCCGCTTCGGAAGCGCTTAGAACAGCAGTTGAGGAACAGATCCATAGAGCTTTCGAACAGGAGCGAGAAGCTATTCGGGCAATGCTTTCCCCCGAAGGCCAAGAGGTGAATCCAGAAGAAGGGAGGGATCCTGGACAAGTGATAGATTTTGCGAAGTTTCAAGGATTCGGCGGCGTGGTCACTGTCGTGGGGAAAGGACCGGACGGATCCATCATCCAGGAAAGAATTCGAGGCCAAAATTTACAAGCGATACTGGAGAATCCTCCGGAAGATTCGCCCTACGGAGCTTCAGGCGGTTTCCCGAAAAATCTCTTATGGGCTGAGCAAAAAGCACTGGAATTCGGTGCTGAGATGCTGGCAATTCACTCGGCTGGAAAAGTTCACTGTGACATAAAGGCCAATAATCTCATGCTGGATCAGAATGGGTATTTGCACATCATCGATTTAGGTTCGATGAACAGCATAAGAAACCCAATGGGAGCTTTTTACCACAATGGGCCTCCGGAGGTGACGCAGCCATCTCCATCGCAGCGGAGATTGGACGCAGTTGTGGCGCGGATGGAAAATCTGCAGCAGGCCATCGATCGCGCCGCTGGGCTTCCTCCATCCTCTAATCCCCTTATTGCCTCCAGACGAGCTGAAATGAAACTGCAAAGAGAGAGGCAATTGGCGGAATTGCAAAGGGAAAAGGAAGATTTGCTTCCACAAGTGGAAGCGGAGAGAGTAAAAGTAGCACCTTCTTACGATATTTATACCGAGGGTTCCGTCCTGCTAGGACTACTTTTTGGAAGAAGAGGGCTTGAGATGAGCAGAGAACGTTTTTACGACAATTCAACCAGATACCTCGCGGATGTCGAAGGCATGGACTACGAAGCGAGGACGAATTACTTCCGAGCAGCTTTCACTGAGCTCAATGAAAGTCTGAGAGCCGCGACGGGACAGGCCTATTCGCCGGAGGAGATCCAAAAGATGTCGGAGCTGATGGCCTGGATGATGGATCCGGAACCGGAGCATCGGCCTACGTCGGAGCAGGTCTTCGCCCATCTGATGGAATTAAACGGCATTGCGACGGCGGAGGAAGAGCATATTCGAAAAGGCCAAGCGGCTCGGGTACAGCAAGCCCAGAGACCAACCGCGCCGGCAGAACCGGGAGGCGTAGAGACGGGTGAACAGCAGAGGAGGGCTGAGGCACAAGCTAGGGCACAGGCGAAATTAGAGGAAGCACGACAGAAGATGAGAGCCGATGCCGAGCTCTCAGCGGCACACCCAAACGAGAGATATCTCCCCCCTAGAAGCTGATTCTCTGGCCCTAAGGCTGGAGATTTTTTTACCGCCCTTGTGTGCGCCGGGATCCAAGGTAGCAGCTACCTTTCACATGCGATCACACCGAATGAAAACGGCATTGTTAAAAAGGCGAGCACACTCTGCGCCTTTTACACCCTCTGTCAAGAAGACGAGAGACCTGCTTCCTGTGC
>JAIRLG010000100.1 GCA_031259625.1 Puniceicoccales bacterium | reverse complement strand
GGCTGAGCAATGACCCAACCAGCCCTTTGGCTGAAAATCCAAAGGCCTTCCCGAACTTAGGCTTGCCAGGACGGGGCGGAAGACTTAGGAAATAGGGAATGCCTTCGTCGCTGGAGCAGCTGAAGCGCTGGAGCGTAGTCGTCGCGGATACGGGGGACTTCGAGCAGCTGCGGCGGTTTCGACCACTGGAAGCCACGACGAACCCGAGCCTCATCCTCCGGGTCTCTCGGCAGGAGGAATATCGCGATTTCTGTCGCTCCGTGACTCAAAATGCGCGTTCCGTCGAGGAGGCCCTGTTCCAGCTGCTCCTCCACTTCGGCCTGGAAATTTTAAAAATCATCCCGGGACGGGTCTCGCTGGAGGTCGATGCCCGGCTTTCCTTCGACTCCGGCGGCACCATCGCCTATGCGCGGGAGCTGGTGAGCGCTCTGGCTGGACGAGGGATGGGGCGTGAGCGAATTTTGATCAAGATCGCGGCCACCGGGGAGGGCATCCGGGCGGCCCAGGAGTTGGAAAAAGAGGGGATTTCCACGAATCTCACCCTGGTCTTTTCGCTCGTCCAGGCCATCGCCTGCGCCGAGGCTCGGGTCAGCCTGATTTCCCCCTTCGTCGGGAGGATTTTGGATTGGTACCAAAAGCATCCGGAGGCGAATCCGGGCGGAGCGGACCCGGGAGTCCGGTCCGTGGAGCGCATTTTTGAGCATTACAAACGACGGGGTTATGGGACCCAGATCATGGCGGCCAGCTTTCGCCATATCGGGGAGATCCTGGCCTTGGCCGGCTGCGATTTGCTGACCATCAGCCCCGCATTTCTGGCAGAGCTCCAGGAGAGTTCCATGGAGGTGCCCCGAAGGCTGTTCGTCCCCGAAATGACCGGTGAGTCGGAGGAAAAAGAGAACCGCTTGGGCCTGGAGGCAGCCGAGTTCCAGCTGCAGTTGACGAAGGACGCCATGGCCTGCGAGAAGCTCCACGAGGGCATCCGGCTGTTCTGCCGCGATACGGAGGCTTTGGAAGAGCTGATCCAGAAGGGCTGGTCGGAGCCCGGCCTGGGGGAGGATCCCAAAACATGAGGGAATCCCAGGACGCGGGCGAGTTTTCCCGCTGCCTTTGGATTCCGGAGGAATCGCCCCTGTCCGGGGCCCCTCAGGCCGGCTTTCCGGCCTGAGGCAAAGGCAGCGGGAATCCCGGAAGCGTTCTTGACCTTTTTCCCCGAACGGAGAAAACGGAGCTGTGGAAGACGAGCATTTCGAGGGCGCGGAGGAATTTTTCCAGACCTGCCGACAGCTGAAGGGCAAGAAGGTGGGGATCGTGGGCCATGCCCAGATCGACGGCGACGCGGTGGGTGCCCAAATCGCCCTTTTCGAAATTCTGAGGAACCTGGCCGGTGAGCCCTTTCTCATCGAGCCGGAGACGGGCATACCGGATCATCTGCAATTCCTCTACGAGGGCTACCGGCTCCACCGCCCTTCGGAGCTATCGGTGGAGGAGTGGTGCGTCGTGGACTGCGGCCTGCCGAGTCGCCCGGGGAAATTCTTCGAGTCCCTCCGGCCCTTCCTGTTGGTCGACCACCATCTGCCCCGGCCCACCTTTGCCCTCCACAACTTCGTCCATCCCCGGGCCGCGGCCACCTGTGAGATCTTGGCCGATTACCTCCACCAGAAAAATTTTCCCATTTCCCCATCCGTCGCCCGGGCCCTCTACGTCGGCCTCATTATGGACACGGGCAACTACACCTACGACTCCGTCCGGGCCTCCACCCTGCGCCTGGGCGCCTGGCTTCTAGATCAGGGCCTTCGGCCCCAGGCCCTGGCCGCCCGGGTCTACCACCAGGAACCGCGCCGGAAATTCTCCCTGCTGGAGCGCTTTTTGAAATCCTGGAAATTCTACGCCGATGACCAGCTCTGCTTCGGTTTTTTACGGGAGGAGGATTACCGGAGCACCGGCTGCGGCCTGAAGGACGCCGAGGGGTTCGTCAACTATCCCCGCTCCGTCCGCGGGGTACGCATTTCCGGACTGCTGCAGGAATACGAGGGAACCCGTAAAATCAGCCTGCGCTCGGACGAGTCCGCGCTGCGCCTCGACCAAATTGCCCAGCGCTTTCGGGGTGGGGGGCACCCCTGTGCCGCGGGATTCTTGACCCCCGCCTCGCCCGACAGTTTTTGGGATGAGCTGGTGAGGGCTCTGCAGGAGCGGCTGAGGGCGGTCGAAAGAGCCTCCTATGAGGGATAGGGCCAGTCCGGATGACCGGGAAGGCATTCTGCTCCTCCACAAGCCGGTTGGCCTCACGTCCCACGACGTGGTGGCCCGCCTGAGGCGCTGCCTGGGCCTGCGGAAGATCGGCCATGCCGGCACCCTGGATCCCATGGCCTCCGGCCTGCTGATCCTTCTGGTCGGCCGGGCCACGAAGGCCTCCGCCTACTTTTCCAGCAAGGACAAGGTCTATGAGGGAATGCTTCATCTGGGCGTGACGACGGATACTCAGGACTCCGATGGCCGGGTGCTGGAGACGAGGGAAGTCCCGGAGTTCTCCAAGGAGGAGCTGCGGGAGGCCCTGGCGGCCTTCGGGGGAGACCAGTACCAGCTGCCGCCCATGTATTCGGCCAAGAAAATTCACGGAAAGCCGCTCTATAAAATGGCTAGAAAAGGTTTGGAGATCGAGCGGGAACCGCGTTTCATCCACGTAAAGGCCTTCGAGCTGCTCACCTATGAGCCTCCCGAGCTGAGCTTTCGCCTGGAATGCTCCAAGGGCACCTACGTCCGAACCCTGGCCCATGACCTGGGCCAGCGCCTGGGCTGTGGGGCCCATCTCTCCCGACTCTGCCGGCTCCGGAGCGGGGATTTCGACCTGGGCGCTGCGCGGCCATTGGAAGAGCTGGAGCGAATGTCTTTCAGGGAACTAAGCCAATGCCTGCTCCCGCTTCGGGAAGCGATCCCCCTGCCGCCATGAGGAATTGGGAAGTGTTTTAGGAGCTGGGAAGTGTTCTATTATTCTAGGAACTGGGAAGTGTTCTGTTCTTGGTTTTGTCTTTTGGGGCTGTCTTTGCCGCCCGGGGGCGGAGGCCTCGGCCTCCGCCCCCGGGCGGCTGCCCGCTCCGCGGGCGAGCCCGAAGGGCTCCAAAGACAGCCCCAGAACAAGCCTCTCCCAAAAGCCAAAAACACCCACTTCATTTCCCCCTTTGCCCTCCGATGGAAATCCTGCTGAGCGAAGGGGAGGAGCCCTGCTGCCTACCACCGTCCCAACCGGTGGTCCTGGCCATCGGCATCTTCGACGGCGTGCATCGGGGCCACCAACGCGTCCTGAGCCATACCATCACCGGCGCCCGTTCCCTCGGCGGCATCGCCGCCGTCTACACCTTTTTCCCCTATCCCAGCTCCGTCGTCGAAGGGTTGGCCCCCAAGGCGCTCATCCTTCCCAAGGAGGTCAAATACGCCCGCATCGCTGCGCTGGGCATGGATGTCCTGATCGAGCAGCGCTTCGACCAAACCTTTTCCCAACTTTCGGGGGAGCAATTTCTGTCCCTGCTGCGGAAGAAAATCCCGACCCTGCGGGGCCTCTGCGTCGGCGAGGACTTCTGCTTCGGCCGTGGGCGCTCGAGCGACAGTACGACCCTCGGCCTCCTGGCGAAAAAAAGGGGCATCGAGACCCAGATATTACCCTCCCTCTGCTCGCCGGATGAGCAACGCATCAGCAGCACCCGGGTTCGCCGCTCGATCTCCGCCGCCCGCATGGAACTGACCCGCGAGCTCCTGGGCCGGCCCTACGAGATGGAGGGGAAATGGCAGGGGAGGGGAAAGGCATCCGCCGTTCCTTCCGCCGAGCTTTTGCTCGACTGGGAACCGGAGCTCCGGCTGCGCAGCGGCCTCTACTACGTGCGCTATCGGAACAGAAGTCTGGAAAGGAGCATTCCCCGAGCGGAGGAGGGCCTTTTGGTCTACCCTCCACCCAATCCCCTGCGGCCGGGTCGGTGCTGTCGGCTCTACCCCCTTCGGGAAGCGGGCTTCTCGCCCGGTGATGCGATTCGCCTCCACTGCCTGCACTATTCGGGAGATTTTTCGGAAGATCCGGAGGAGGGCCCGGAGGAAAGCCTATGCGGACGGGAGCAGGAGCTAGCCCGGGATTACTTCTTAAAAAAATTTCCCCATGGTTCGGGAGATTTTTCAGAAGATCCAGAGGAGGGCCCAGCGGGAAGCCTATGCGGACGGGAGCAGGAGTTGGCCCGGGATTACTTCTTAAAAAAATTTCCCCATGGCGATTGATTTCCAGAAGGAGCTGAACGGGGAGCAGTACGCCGCCGTTTCGTCCTCCGCCCGCTCGCTACTGATCCTGGCCGGCGCGGGCACGGGCAAGACCCGAACCCTGACCTACCGGGTGGCCTGGCTACTGGAACACGGCGTCGGGCCGGAGCAGATCCTCCTCCTCACCTTTACGAACAAGGCGGCCCGGGAAATGCTCACGCGGGTGGAAGGCCTGACCGGCTATCCCCGGGATGCCTTCTGGGGAGGTACCTTCCACCACATCGCCCAGCGCCTGATCCGTCCCCATGCGGCGCTGCTGGATCTCCAGATGAATTTCGGCATTCTGGACGAATCCGACGCGCTGCAGCTCTTCACGGAGGCCATCCGGCGGACCTCGCCGGACTTTCTAAAGGACAAGACCCATCCCAAGCCCAAAGTCCTACTCGAGAGCATCGGCTACGCCCGCAATGCGCGGCAGCCGTTCGAGGAAAGCCTTTCCGCTCGCTGGAAGCAGGCCGGTTTCGCCGTCGACGAACTCCTGGGCTTTTTCAAGAACTACCGGAGCGACAAGTGGGAGCAGTCGGTACTGGACTACGACGATCTCCTGGAATTGGCCCTCCGGCTGCTGCGGGAGCAGCCGGACATCGCTGCCCACTACAGCCGGCGCTTCCGGCATATCCTGGTCGACGAGTACCAGGATACCAATGACCTGCAGGGCAAGCTGATCGACCTGCTGGCCACCGAGCACCAGATTTTCGCCGTCGGCGACGATGCCCAGTGCATCTACAGCTGGCGCGGCGCGGACATCGAGAACATCCACCGCTTTTCCGAACGGCACCCGCAGGCGGAAATTTTCAAGGTCACGCTGAATTACCGGAGCTCTCCCGAGATCCTCCGGCTGGCCAATGCCATTCCGATCACCCACCAGAAAATCTTTCGCAAGGAGCTCCAGGCGACGCGGGCGGCGCATAAAAAGCCCCTGCTGGTGCAGCTGTCGGACTTCCGCCAGCAGGCGAGGTTCGTCCTTCGGCGTCTACGCCTTCTCCTCGACGAGGGCTACCGCCTCTCGGACATGGCGGTGCTCTACCGCGCGCACTACCAGTCCATGGAGCTGCAGATGGAGCTGAGCAAGGCACAGGTTCCCTATACGGTCACCAGCGGCGTGCGCTTTTTCGAACAGGCCCACATCCGCGATCTGATCGCGATGCTTCGGGTGGTGCATAATGCACGGGATCGCTGTGCCTGGCTACGTGTCCTCTGCCGCCTACCGAAGGTGGGGGAAAAAACCGCCGAGCGCCTTCTGGGAAAGATCGACGAGGAATCTGCCCGCAGTGGCCGAGGATTTTGGGAAATTCTGTCGGACGACACCACGTCGGAACTCTGTCCAAGGGAAGCACAGATCTCCTGGCTCATCCTGCGCAGGGCCCTGGTCGGAGCCAGGCGCCAGCTGCCGGAATCGATGGCCGCCCGGGAATCAACTCCCCATGCCCCGGACCTCTTCGCCTACGCCGCCACCCAACAACAGGAGGTGTCCAAGCCAGAAAAGGGCGATGGGGCGCCCCAGAAGGTTCTCTCCCTGCTCTGGGAAGGGGAGTACCGCGACTACCTGCGCCGCAGCTTTGCCAATGCCTCCTCCCGCTCGGAGGACGTGCTGGCGCTGTTGAACTTCGCCGAGCGCTTCGGCACGGTGGATGAACTGCTCTTCCAGGTAGCCCTCCAGCAGTCGGAGGAACGGGAAACGGCGGAGCCCCAGGACAGCCTCAGCCTGAGCAGCATCCACCAGGCGAAGGGCCTGGAATTTTCCGTAGTCTTTATCCTGTGCCTGAACGAGGGGCTTTTCCCCTCCAAACGGGCGCTGGAGGAGGCCTCGATTCAGGAAGAACGTCGCCTGTTCTACGTGGCCGTCACCCGGGCCAAGGACGAGCTCTACCTCTGTTGTCCACAGCAGTCCTCTCCGCGCGGCCCCGGCGGCTTCTCGCCCCCCCTCCAGCCCAGCCGCTTTCTGGAAGAGCTGTCGGAGAAGAGCTACGAACTCCTCCGCGATTCGGCCTTTCCTTCACTTCCACCGAAGAATTTCAGGCCGGGGTACTCCCTATGGTAGGCACTCATTCGAAAAGCATCCTTGTACCGGATGGGGGAGGGTTTCGCCGTAAAGCGGCCGAAAGACAGCAATCATAACCAGCCCCTGTTTATAAAAATTCATTTCCTCTCATAAACCGCCATCGATGGGCCGTGGCCCGTGGTTTGGCCGAGGCGGCGGAGGAGGGAGAGGGCGTCGTGACTCGGCGGGACGAGGTCGGACGGGAGCTCGAAGGCGAGCCGGCCACCGCTTTGGAGGAGCGGGAACACCTGGGCCAATAGGTTCGGCGCTTGGCGTCGGGACAGGGCGAAGGGGGGATCGAGAAAGAGGAGGTCGAAGGACTGCTCGGAACGGAAGTACCGGGCATCGCCGCACAGAATTTCACAGGGATTCGAGGAGATTCCTAGATTTTTAAAACGTCGGACATCGCCACAGCGTAGTTCACAGAGGTCCGAGGAACTCCTTAGACTTTTAAACCGCTGGACATCGATACAGCGTAGTTCACAGAGGTTCGAGGAACTCCTTAGACTTTTAAAATGCCGGACGTCGCCGCAGCGTAGTTCGCTGGGATTCGAGAATATCCCTAAACTTTGGAGCACGGCCTGAAGGTTTTGGTGCAGGATCTCCGCCGTTCGCCTGTTTTTTTCCACAAAGACGCCGGCCCGAGCCCCACGGCTCAGGGCCTCCAGGCCATAGGAACCCGTGCCGGCGAAGAGGTCGAGGAAGGTCTTGTCCTGAATCCACGGCCCGAGCGAGGAGAAAAGCGCCTCCCGCAGGGAGCCCGTAGCCGGGCGCAGCTCCCGACCGGAGATCGAGATCAGGGGGATCCCTCTGGCCCCGCCGCCGCTGATGCGCATGCCGATGCCCCCGTTTCCTGCCGGTAAATGGCGTGCAGAGCGGCCTCGTTTTCCTCAATCGTCCCGCTCGGAATGATGTGATGGTAATGCTCGGCGTAGCTCAGCTCCGTATCCGCCGACTCCAGGCGACGGGCAATTTCTTCCGCCGAATCCCTCCGCTTCAGCAGGCGCCGCCGCAGCGTTTTCAAATCATCCGGCTTCAGGAAGATGGAGACGCAACGGCCGGCCAGGGAGGCAAAACGCGCATGGGAGTTGACGATGGCCTGCATTCCGTGGACATCGATGGTCAGGAAAAGGTGATACGTGTCCAAGAATGGGAGAACGGATTCGACCAAGGTCCCGTAGAGGTGGGTGCCGTAGACCGGAGTGAATTCCAAAAACGCGTCTTGCCGAATCTTCCGCTCAAAATCCTCCATCGACAGGAAGTGGTAGTCCTGCCCATCGACTTCCCCCGGCCGTCGGGGACGGGTGGTGCAGGTCACGACACGGCGCAGGGGATAGTCCGGGTGATGGCGGAAAAAGCCCGTGACCAGGGTCGTTTTCCCGACGCAGGATGGGCCGGAGATGATGAACAGCTTTCCAGTCCCCACGGCAGGCACCCCTCCCTCAAAAGGCATTCCCGTACTAAAAGCCGTTCCGGCGGGATTCAAAGTCTAAAAATGCGCGAGGGGTGCCGAAAGGAAAGGCCCGATTTCGGGAAAACCTTCAATTCTTTGGAAAAACACCTTTCAACGGTAAGATGCTTTTCAAGGCAAGGGGAATTTTCAGCCATTCGTGGACGGTGACTTGCTGGTGGGGCCGCCTTTGGGCCCGGCGGGCCCAGGCGCCCGCGCCGCAGGCGCGGGCGCCGCGTGAGGGAAAGGGAAAGTCCCTTTCCCTTTCCCTCACGCAAAGGCGGCCCCACTCAAACCTAAGCCGCCCCCATCTTCCCCAATGCCCGTTGCCGAAGATTCCCGATGGGAAAAAACCATTTACCGATGGACGTGAGGCAAAATGCAGAAAATGGCGAGCTTTCCTGGCACCCCTACGGGGAATTGAACCCCGGTTTCCGGAATGAGAATCCGGCGTCCTAGCCGCTAGACGATAAGGGCAATGGCCGGCATTGCAGGGGAGAAGGCCCCTCTGTCAACCGCAAACGGCTTCTGCCGAGCTACCCTGGCTTCGAATCGAAGACTTCTGTAGAAGTGGAACGGAGGCGGGTGTCAACTTTTTGCCACTTGAGTGAAGGGAAGCTTTGGGCACTTTGGCGAAAGGGGATTCTGGGAAGGGGCTTTCGCTGGCTTTCCAGGGCCCCCATGATGAAAAATCATGGGGGCCCTGGGGCCCGCGCAGCGGGCCCGATTTCTCCGAAATCGAAAGCCAGCGAAGGGAAAACGAGACCACCCTTTAATTCTTCCCCCAATCCTTAAAATGCGCTCTCCCCTAATCCGCTATGAGGCGAACCGCCTACGATGAGAATGCGCCCTAATCCACGATGAGAACAACCCTTAGCCTGCAGTGAGGAGAATCCTCGCTTCCCCTTCAGATGGCGTAGGTGACGCCGGCATCGGGGTCCAGGATGCGGATCTTCGGGGCCAGCTCGGCGAAGCGGTCGGCGAACCACTGCCGGGCGCCACCGTCCCCGTGATTGAGGATAATCGTCCGCGGGCTCATGTGCAGGGCCGCCTGGAGCAGCTCCTCCCGATCGGCATGGCCGCTGAGGTCGAAATGCTCGATCCTCGCCCGAACCGGCGTTTTATAGCGGAGCCCTTCGAAGGAAAACACTTCCCCCTTCGGGGTATCGCGGAGCTTGCGGGCCGGCGTATCATCGGCGCAGAAGCCGACGAAGAAAATGCCGTTCTGGGGATGGGCCAGCAGCGAGGCCGCGATATTGTAGGACGGGGTATTCTCGGCCATCATGCCGCTGCTGACCACGAAAATACTGGAGCGCTTCGGATTCCGGCCCGGCTTCAGAAGGGGAGAGGAGTCGAGGGACTGGACGTGAAGCTCGTCGATGACCTGTTTTTTGAAAAGGATCTCCCGATTCTGTTCCGACAGCTGGTCCAGTGGATCCACCAGTGACATCCCCAGCCCCGAGGCGAAAATGGGAATTTTCTTGGAAATTTTCCCGTAGCGGCGGGCCTCCTGCAGGATCATGAGCACCTCCTGGAGGCGACCCAGGGCAAAGCTGGGGATCAGCACAGAGCCCTTCTGTTCCAAAACCTCATCGATGGCCCCCAGAAGCCGGGCGATTTCGCTCTTGACCGTCTGGTCCTCCGGCCGTTGGGCATTGCCCCGCGTCGTCTCCATGACCAGGGTGTCGATCGGCTCCTTCGACCAATTCGCCCCTTTGAGGATGTATTGGTCGCGGAAGAGCACGTCGCCGGAAAAGAACAGTTTGCGCCGCCCGTGCTGGAGCAGCACGCTGGCTGCACCCGGGATATGCCCCGCCGCGATGAACTGGATGGCGACCTCGTCGCCCTGTTTCTGGAAAATACGGGTTGCCCCCAGGGGCATGGGGTAAAAATGTTCCCGCAGGGTCTCGATCTCGCCCTTGGTGTATAGGGGATAGACCTTGACGCCCAGCTCCTCCCGCTGCCGCTTCATGACATGCCAGGAATTCTCCAGCATCGGAAATATCAGGGTTTGCGAGGGCGGCGAGATCAGGATTCGTGCCTGGGGTTGCCGGCGCATGAGGATCGGCAGGCTGCCGATGTGGTCGAGGTGGCAGTGGGTGATGAGGATCAGGTCCAGGGCGACGCCCTCCAGGCAGTCGAGGAGGGGTAGGGCCTCCATTCCCAGGGACCCCGGGTCCATACCGCTGTCCACCAGAATGTGGAAAGAGCCGATTTCGACTAAAACGCAGTGCGCTCCGATTTCCCGCCTACGGCAGAGATCTGTAAAATGCATAAAAACTCGTTCTTAACATGAAAACTCGCGGGCGATTCACCCGGCTCCGGCCTTTTCAGGGCCCATGCTTGGGCCGGCCGGCCGCGCGGCGCAGGCGATCCGCAATCGCCGCCCCTAAACCCTGAGAGGGCGGACATTGGCAATAAATCTTTTCATAGGAGTGGGAGGCATCCAGCTCCCGCAGGAGACCGAAAAGCCTCTGGGCCATCTGTACCCCATC